>CALPUT020000012.1 GCA_943326825.2 Chryseobacterium gleum
TCTTTAAGTTAATTTTGTGTAAAAATCAAAAACAATGAACGTTCCAGTTACAGTATATGCAGAAATGACACCGAATCCGAATACGATGAAGTTTGTGGCGAACAAATATTTATTGATTACAGGTGATTCAGTAGAATTTACATCAAGAGTAGAAGCAAAAGGATTTTCACCTTTAGCTGAAGAATTATTTAATTTTCCTTTTGTAAAAGGAGTGTTTATCGCGGCTAACTTTGTTACCATTACAAAATCGGAAGATATTTCTTGGGATTTTGTTCAAATGGAATTACGTGAATTTGTGAAAGAATATCTTTCTTTTGGAAAAGATGTTTTAGTAATGATGCCAGCTCCAAAACCAGTTGAGGTAAAACAAGAAGATAATCAACCAACGAAAGTTTACGAACCAAGTGAATTTGATGAAGCGATTGTTGCTTTATTAGACGAATATGTTCGTCCAGCAGTAGAAAATGATGGTGGAGCAATCGATTTCAGAAGTTACGAAGATGGAGTTGTAACTGTTATTATGAGAGGAGCTTGTTCAGGATGTCCTTCTTCAACAGCAACTTTAAAAGGTGGAATTGAAAATCTTCTAAAACAACATATTCCAGAGGTAAAGGAAGTAGTTGCTGAGGCAATGTAATTTAGATTTTATATTATTGATTTTGAATTTTGGATTAATTTTTCAATCCAAAATTCAAAATCTAAAATTTATAATTAAATAAAGAGTGCTTTTAATTCTGATGCATCGCTTGGATTCATCTTACCAGCTAAAATCAAACTCAATTGTTTTCTTCTTAATGCACCTTCATATCTAGATTTTTCTTCTTCAGTTTCAGGTATTAATTCAGGTACTTGTATCGGTCCACCATGCTGATCTACAGCAACAAATGTGTAGATTGCTTCATTAGATTTACGTTTAATACCAGTAACTTGATCTTCAACAAAAACATCTACAAATACCTCCATTGAGGAGTTAAATGCACGAGAAACTTTAGCTTCCAGAGTAACAATTGCAGAATGCGCAATTGGTTCCTGAAATGATACATTGTTTACTGAAGCTGTAACAACAACTCTTCTACAATGTCTATGAGCAGAAACACTGGCGATGACATCCATCCAAGCTAATAATTGACCACCAAATAAATTCCCTAAAGTGTTTGTATCATTAGGAAGAACAACTTTCGTTGTCACAGATAAAGTTTCAAATGCTTTTTTAGCTTTCATTTTGATAAAATTTAACACCTCAAAATTACTTATTCTACAGGCAATAAATTCAATTGATCAAACAATATTGAAAATTTCTTTTGAATAGATAAAATTATGACCTTAAAAAAATCATTCGGGATGAATATTGCTTACATTTGTATCCAAAATTTCAACACGGTTAGTAAAATATGTCAATCGGAGCAAAAATTAAGACGTATATTGTTTTTACAAAATTTCGTTTATCTGCATTAGTAATTCTTTCAGCTTTATCGGGATATTTATTTGCAAATGGAAATGATACGAAAGAAATAGTTTTACTGCTTGTAGGTGGATTATTAGTGACAGCAGCTTCAAATGGTTCGAATCAAATTTGGGAAAAAGAATTAGATAAATTGATGAAGCGAACTGAAAACAGACCGCTTCCTCAAGATAATATGTCCGTAAATGAGGCTGTTGCAGTAGTAATAGTTTCTTTACTAGTAGGTACTTATATGTTATACTTAATTAACTTACCTTCAGCTGTTTTAGGTTTGTTTGCATATATAATGTATGTTTTTATGTACACTCCTTTGAAAAGAATTACTTCATGGGCTGTATTTGTAGGAGCTTTTCCAGGTGCTATTCCGCCAATGTTAGGAGCTGTTGCAGCAACGGGGAAATTTGGATATTTACCAGGAATTTTATTTTTTGTTCAGTTTATTTGGCAATTCCCTCATTTTTGGGCAATTGCTTGGGTAGTTTATGATGATTATAAAGCTGGTGGTTTTTCATTATTGCCTTCAAAACATGGAAAATCTAAAAACTCTGCTTATCAAATTGCGATTTACTCATTATTATTAATTCCTTTCAGTTTATTGCCTTGGCTATTGAATTGGACAAGTGATATCACACTTTATGTTGGAGTTGTCATGGGAACACTTTTCTTCCTCCAATCCTACAAATTATTAGTCACATTAGAAGATAAAGATGCAAAAAGATTGATGTTTGCATCGTTTATATATTTACCAATCATGCAGTTTTTGTATGTGTTTGATCGTAATTCAGATGCAATTGCTGCTTACATTAAAACGCTCATATAATGAGACAAGAGTTTGACAATGAACTTTCTCCTGAGGTAAAAGAGAAAATGAGAAAAAACCTGATCTATCTTTTGATGTTCAGTGTTTTCATGGTGTTTGCAGGATTATCTTCAGGATACATCGTGTCAATGGGTGATTCTTTTTGGTTAAAGTACACAATGCCTCCAGCATTTTGGATCAGTACTGCTGCGATAATTCTAAGTAGTTTATTTGTTCATTTAGGTATTAAATATGCAAAAAAAGACAATTTGAAAATGGCAAAGATTTTTGTTGTGACTTCATTTCTCTTAGGTTTATCTTTTGTTTATTTTCAATTCAAAGGGTATAATCAATTATCTGAACAAGGAATTCATGCTGTAAATAATCACATTATTGTTACTGAAGGAAGATATGGGGATTACTTCGAAGTAAAATATAAAGGTCAATTCGTAGATGTTAATTGCAACGATTATTATGTAAGTGGACACAAAATGTCAGCTTCACAATTTTCTGAATTGCAAAATTTCATGGCTCAATTTGAAGGATATGAAAGAGGTAAAAATCTTGCTGTCTCTAATTATGGTAAAGATTTCATTCTATATTTTAAACAACAGCCTTTAGCTCTTATAAATGGTAAATTGACAACTGTTGATGGTAAAGAATTACAATTTGTTGATTTATACCGTTTACAGACTTTAGCTGTCAATATTGGTGATTCGAGAGGAGACTTTTTTGTTAAAGGAGATATTGGAAAAGATTTTCACATCTATTATAAAGGTAAAGAATTAGATTACAAAAATAGAGAGCTTTATTATAAAGGAAGAGTTTTATCTAAGTATTATCAAATAAAAGTGATGGAAACAGCTGATACCGCGACTTCATATCTTTACATTATTACGGTTTTACATTTATTACATATTATTTTTACTTTAATGTATACAGGTAAAATGACTATTTTGACTTTGAGAGGTAAATTTAATTCTCAAGATACTTTAAGCTTAAGAGTTGGAGCTATTTTTTGGCATTTCCTAGGCTTGTTATGGATTTATTTATTGGTTTTCCTTATTTATATTCATTAAAAATAAGCTTTAATTGTTAATAAAATCAGTAAATAAGTAAGATTTATATCCTTTTAATGTATGATTTTATTAAATTAAATTGATTATTTTTCAACAAAGATTTACGAAATTTTAAATTTTATTCATTAAACTTGCACAAAATATTTATTACAATGTCAGGACACGCTACAAAAGAAATTGATTCGGCAACATTATGGGGAGGTAAAGTTTCTCCTTTTAGTACGAGTTATGGGAAATTGATGATGTGGTTCTTCCTTGTGTCAGATGCTTTGACGTTCGGAGGGTTACTAATTTCTTACGGTTTTACTAGATTCAACACACTAGATGCATGGCCAATTGGTGAAGAAACTTTTAACTCTATGCCTTTTTTAGGTCATGGTTATCCTTTATTATATGTTGCATTGATGACATTTATTTTGATCATCTCTTCAGTTACAATGGTGTTAGCTGTTGAAGCTGGTCATAGAATGGATAAAAGAGGTGTTGTAAAATGGATGATTGCAACTATTATTGGTGGTTTTTTCTTCGTTGGTTCTCAAGCATGGGAATGGTCTCACTTTATTCATGGTTCAGAATTTGGAAAAGTTGAGTTAGCTGATGGTTCTCAAGCAATTGTTCATGGTGAGTTTGGTGAACTTCAAAATTTTACAGTAACTGAAGCTGGGAAACATCACAAAAAAGGAGAGATTATCACAGATGATTTACGTCACCAATATCAACATGCTGTTGTTGCTGGTCATGTAGAAAATGGAATGATTACTTTACATGACGGCTCAGTTGCTAAAGTCAATAAAGCAGCAGATAAAGATATGACTTTAATTATTAAAGTTAAAGGTACTAAACATAAATTAAATGATCGTATTGAAGGAGCTGATGCTTCAAAACAGTATTATGCATCAATTAATTCAGGAGAAGCTCATAAAGTAATTTATGGTGCTAACTTGAAAGAAAACGAATATGGTACTCAACAATATGCTCAATTCTTCTTCTTTATTACTGGTTTCCACGGTTTCCACGTATTTTCAGGAGTTTGTATCAATATCATTATATTAATTGGTGTATTGAGAGGTTTATATCACAAAAGAGGTCATTACGAAATGGTTGAAAAAACAGGTTTATATTGGCACTTTGTCGATTTAGTTTGGGTTTTCGTTTTCACATTCTTCTACCTTGTATAATTATTAAAAAGAAACAATCATGGAAAGAGACGATATTTATGAGTACTCACTAGATACTCATCATAGCGAAGAAGAAGGAAAAGTTCTTCGTAAGAAAATTTGGAAAGTTACAGCTTTATTAACAGCAATTACTGTTGTAGAAGTAATGTTAGGAGCTTTTATTAAGCAACATGATTCAATTTGGCCATTAGTTAAATATTCATTCATTGTGATGACTTTAGTGAAAGCGGGTTATATTGTATTATCATTCATGCACTTAGGTGATGAGAAAAAATCTCTTAAATATATTATTCTAGTACCTTATATCATTTTTATTATTTATTTGATATTTATTTGTTTAACAGAGTCTAATTATGTTAGATCTGTTTGGGAATCTCACGCTTTTTAAAAAATTTATTGCTTATGGCAAGTAAATATTCTGCCGGTCTAACAAAAGTTGTGGTAACACTTCTTTTATTAGGGCCGGCTTTTTTATTAATTTTCATTTCTTCTAGAGGATGTGAACACAAATTCAAAGAATTGGATGATTATGGTAAAGTAATCAACTATTCATTTGATGATGAAGCTGGAAAGCATTTCACTTCGAATGATTTCAAAAACGAAGTAGTTTTAGTTACAACTTTGCAAACTACTTGCCCTGATACATGTGCAGTTTCATCTTGGCATTTAGATCAATTGATCTACCAGCATATTCGTAAGAATCGTAAAAAGATGAAGCAAGTTCGCATTATTTCATTTATTACGGATACGAAAGGTAATGCAGTAAATGATTTATCTGCAATTAAAGCTTCAATGTATGATAACATTGTTGGATACGATCCTAAAATATGGATTTTAGCTAAAGGTGATGCAAAGTCTTTGTATTCAATTAAACACAATGGACATTCTTTACTTCAAAAAGGTGAAAAATATTTTGGGGGAGAAGCTTATACTGAGTTAATGCTCTTGTTAGATAAATCAAATCATTTGAGAATGGTTGGAAGAGGGAGTAATGAAGGTGAAATTCGTCGAATGAATCAACACATTGCTTTGTTACAGAAACAATATGCCAAAGAACGTAAATTAAAGTTGAGTAAAAACAAGTAAGATGAAAACGATTTATTTTCTTTTAAGTGTTTTAATTCTTTTTTCGTGTAAATCGAAACCTTCAACTCAAAAAGTTTTACCATATGTTGGTAATTTTGATATTGAATATCGAATGGTTGAAGGTAAAGAAGTTGCAGATACAGTTTATCCAAAAATAATCGATTTTGCTTATTTGAACCAAGATTCTATTATGATAAAATCTTCTTCAATGAAAGGCAAAATTTGGATTGCTGAGTTTTTCTTTACGAGTTGTCCGACTATTTGCCCGACTATGACTAAACAAATGATTCGGTTAAATAACGACACAAAAGATATTGGTAAATACCTTCAATTTATGTCGTTTAGTATCAATCCAAAAAATGATACTCCATCAGAATTGAGAAAATACATTGAGAAAAATAAGATTACCGCTAAGAATTGGCAATTTTTTACTGGAAATGAAGCAATGACTCATGACTTAGGGATTAATTATTTTCAGATATTTGCAGGACAAGATGCTGAATCAGCTGGTGGATATGCGCACTCAGGGGCATTTACTTTAGTAGACAGAGAAGGGTATGTTCGAGGAGTTTATCTTGGAACAGATCCAAAAGAAGTGAATAGATTAAAAACAGATTTAAGAAAATTATTGAAATATGAGTACAATGATAACTAATCCGAAAAAGCTTAAAAATGCTAAAATTGCAATTTATGCTGCTTCCATTGCAATCCCTGTTGTAGTTGCAATTTTATCTGTTGTAAAGGTTGAAGGTTTTGATTTAACATTCTTACCTAAATTTTACGCTACAATAAATGGTGTTACAGCAGTTTATTTGATTATGGCTTTAATTGCTATTAAAAGAAAGAATCAAATGGCTCATAGACGTTATATTCGTCTTTCTTTGCTATTATCTTTATTGTTTTTGGTTTGTTATGTTGCTTATCATATGACAAGTGATCCAACGCATTATGGAGGTTCTAATCCAATATTGTATTACTCTCTATTAATCTCTCATATTATCTTGAGTATTGCAGTTGTTCCTTTGGTACTTTTTACTTATTTATTTGCTTGGCAAGGAAATTTTGAAAAACATAAAAGATGGACACGTTTTGCTTGGCCTTTATGGTTTTATGTTGCTGTAACAGGTGTTGTTGTTTATCTGATGATTGCTCCTTATTATTAATTAAGTTTTAAGATTGGCAGATTATAAATTCCAGATTGATAGATTTGTTTTTAGATGTTAGATGTAATTTGTAATGCATTTTTTTAGATTTTCAAAGTAACTTTTAAGGTGTTTAAAATCCATTAAGCATTGAACCTAAAACTGATTGAAAAGAATGGCCAGCTTCGGTTAGTAAATATTCTACTGTAATTGGTGCTTTTTCTAATACTGTTGTTCGAATTATTCTGTTTATTTCGAGATCTTTTAATTCTTTAGAAAGCATTCGTGGGGTAATCTTAGAAATTTCGCTTTCAAAATCATTATTATTTTTTATAAGTATTTGATAATTAATAAGTATACAATTGTATATTTATTTTTTTACAATGATTACTTTTGTATCGCAAATATATTTTATATTTGTCTAGTAAATATATTACAGGGTAATTAAATAATAAATTAATAAAAAATGAAAAAAGTAACAATTTTTGCTGTAGCAGCTTTCGCATTATTTTCTTTTGTGAAATTAGAAACAAGTTCATGGTCATCTGATAATGTTCATTCAACAATTGGATTTTCAATCAACCATTTAGGAATTAATGATGTTCAAGGTAGCTTCGTTAATTATGAGTCAAAAATTTCAAATACAAAAGAAGATTTTTCTGATGCTAAAATTGAATTCTCTGCAGATGCTGCTTCAGTAAACACTGGTAATACAATGAGAGATGGGCATTTAAAAACTGCTGAGTTTTTTGATGTGGAGAAATATCCAAAATTATCTTTTGTTAGTTCTTCATTAACGAAAGTTAAAGGAAATGTTTTCAAATTAGTTGGTGATTTAACTTTTCATGGTGTAACTAAACCTGTAACGTTAGAAGCAGTTTACAATGGTTCAACAGTTCACCCAATGAATAAAAAATCAATTGCTGGTTTTAAAATTATAGGTTCTATTAAACGTTCTGATTTTAACTTTGGTGCAAGTACACCTGAAGCTGTAATTAGTGACGAAGTAAAATTAATTGCAAACTTAGAGTATGCTAAAAATTAAGAATAATCTTTCTTTATTAATTGTAACGCTATCCATTTTATGGGTGGCGTTTGCTTTTATGACGAGTCAAGAATGGAAATTGACTAAAGACTATGCAATTGAATTTTCTAATAATGATGTAGCTGGAGTTTTCAAAGATGTAAAAGGTAATGTGACTTTTGATAAAGATCAATTAGCTACTTCTAAATTTGACTTCACGGTTGATGTATCAAGTGTAAATACTGGTAATGAAGTTCAAAATGGACATCTAAAAAATGCAGATTGGTTTGATGTTAAAAATTATCCAAATGCTACTTTTACTACTTCTTCAATTGTTAACGTTGAAACTGGATATTTGGCAATTGGTATTTTTGAATTACACGGCGTAAAGAAAGAGTTATCTATTCCAATTTCATTTGAAGAAACTGACGGAAAAGCAACTATTAAAGCAACATTTACTTTTAATAGAATAGACTATAAAGTCGGTAAAAAAGGAGATGGTGTTGACGAAATCATGAAAATTAATGTAACAATTCCAATAACGAAATAGTTATTGGAATTACTCAAAATCAGATACTTTTTTGTAAATACTAATACCAACTCTATCGATATGATCTATTAATTCAATTGTTTTTATTTCGTGGTAGTTTAATATATCAAATTTATAAGGCAATAAGGTTTCCTCATTTAATATGTAACTAATATTATTTATTAGTTCAGAAGTAATTTCCGCCCCCTTTAAAGCAATATCAACGTCACTTCCATTTCTGTAATTATTTTTGGCTCTACTTCCAAAAATAACAGCTTCATTAATTGAAGGATATTGAGAAATAAGATTAATAATCAATTCTAAATCATTTTTTCTTAAACCGAATTTATCCATTTATTTTTGTTTCAAAGAATAGGTGTAATTTTTTTAAGAGAGGAAAGTAATTTTTATGAATCAATTGCTCCATTTCATTTGCTTTTTCTTCATCATAAGTATGTGCAGTTAGATTTCTATCTTGTAATAATTCTAACCAACCATGACCATTTTCAATAATGCCAATTTCAAAAGCTTGTTTGATAGCAGCTCTTGGACTTTTAACATCTTCAAAGCCTTGTTCTTCTAAATAATCTTTTAAAACTTTCCATGATAATTCGAAACTCATTTCAAAAAACTGAATGATGCCTGCTTTTTGAACAATATCTGGTGATTGTATTGTGAGTGCTTGTTCAAGATAATTCATAGACTTACTAAAATTACTAAATCTTTGTTTCCATCTAACATCAGGATTTTCCATGTTTTCAGTTTTTCATTCAAAGATAAAAAAATTGATGATTTGTTTTCATCGAATTCAGCTTAATATAGCTTTCTATGAGTATTTATAATCACATTATAACTTTACAACCATCTAAACAAATCGGAGAACAATCGTTTTCCCCAAGGAGAATTTCCATATTCTTCTTCTAATTTCGTTTTCAATTCTTTATAAGTATACATTTTCTTTTTCTTTGAATTGATATTGAAAACTTCAGTTTTTGGATCAATTATTTCAACTGATTTGGCAAAGTAAATAATTCCACCATCTTCTGTTGCTAAACCTAAAATTGTTCCTGGTAAACCCGAAAATCCTTCTGGTCCAACTGATGGAACAATTGCATCTGTAAACCAAGCATAAATTCTTGTAGAATCATTTTTCTGCCAAATTGCCTTTCGACATTCATACTTACTGATTGTTCTTTTGTTATCGGTAACTTTCCATGCTCTTTTAGATAAGGAATCTGAAACATAAATTTCTTGCCCCATTAAATTTAGGATGATTAAATTTTCACCTGTATTAGCATTTTGGTATACGGTATTCTTAGAAGTTGCCCAACTTAATGGATCAGCTTCATCGCTAATGATAGGTTTAAAAATAGAGCATGTATCCGTAAAATACAATTCAAACATATCTGTTTTAGATTTTGTGTTTTGCAAATCTTTCATCATCGGTCCACGCATCGGTGAATCTTTGAATTTTTTCTCCAAATTTGTTTTACGCTCAAAGACAATTTTACCAGCCGAAATTTGTCCGAATGAGATTCCACTTATCGAAAAAAGTAAAATAATAATTAATTTATTAATGCCAGCCATGGAAATCTTCTTCTTTAGTATTGTTATTGTTGAATTTGAATGTCAATTTTAGTAACATGTAACGAGAAATAATTTTCGTTTTATTATCTGTTATAACATTCCCGTTTACTTGTCTTTGAGCATTGATATTTTGATTTAACATATCATTTGCTTGTAAGCTTAAAATCAAGTTTTCAGTTTTTAAGAATGTTTTACTAATGTCTGCATTCCAAATCAAGTAAGCTAAATTGTAACCGTTAGCTCTTTGTCCATTGATGGTATATGTTGCATCTGTATTAATTTTTAAATGCATCCAAGGCAATGTCCATTGAAAAGTAGCTTTGTATTCTTGCATCGTATATGGTTTACTTGAGAATGAACTTATCGTACTTTTTGGACTATTGTATGCTACATCTCCGCTGATAGAAATATACAATGAATCAAATTTAAATTCTACTTCTAAATTCGGTGTGATGGATTGATTTACAGTTACGTTTTTTGCACCGTTAATAAAATTAGAATATTGAGAATATCCAGCATTGAAACTTGGAGAAATCTCTATGATTTTTTTGAATAATGGAAATCCAGAACCAAAGTTAGCATTGATGTTATAATTTCCATTTACATTGACTGTCTGAGAAGTTTGGCGACCATAGTTATCATAAGTCGTAGAATTTCCAAAGCCATTATTCGTATAATTCATACTCAAACCGGTCCATAAATATTTACCTGATAATGCATTCCAAGTATTGAAATTAACATTAGCAGAATGACTAAATGAAGGTTTTAAATTGGGGTTACCTATTGAGATTTTGTTTGGATTTGTATTGTCTCGAACGGGTTGTAAATCATTGATAGATGGCTGATTTGCATTGGTGTTGTAATTAAATTTAAATCGTTTTGTCATACTCGGTTTGTATTGGTAAACAAAACGGGGAAGTACATTTGTGAAATTTTGATTAATGATTGTGTCAGTAATCAAATTGGTATTGACGATGTCTATATTTCTTAAACGAGCACCTGCAGTAACAGTATGTTTTCTTGATTCGTAGATAAACATGGTGCTGAATCTGTTTTGATTTTTAATGTTACTGAAATTGTTAGAGAAAGTCGAATCAAAAGTTGATGTTATTCCAGTAATATTTCGTGTTTCTTTTCGTTGAGAACTGTTTCCATTCTCATACATATATTCAAATTCCGCTTTAATTTTCTTCGATAAAGGTTCTGTATACGTCAATTTTCCGTTGTTTGTTGTGGTATAATTTGCATTTAATTTTGATTGATCGGTTGTATCATTCAAACTTAAACCATTATAGTAGATATTTTTGTAATTCAAATTCCCTGTTGAATTGTTACCAGTATAATTTAGCTCATAAACAAATTTAATTTGTCTTCTTGGTTTTATGAATTTATGCAAATAAGTCATTTCGTTTTGAATACTTGTACTTGCCGATTTTGTCGAATTATTGATCGTATTGATTCGGGATAAGTTTTCTGTTTCAGTCAAGTATGAAGAGTAATCTTTAGAATCAGTTGAGCCGCTTGTATAAGTAACTTTAGGTTTAATTTCAAAAGTTGTCAATGAATCAATTTGAGTTAATAAATTAAAATTGAATGTATGTGATTCATTTACAGTGATTGTTCTAGTTGAATCATCTGAGTAATAACTGGTATCACTTAAAAAGTATTGTGAACGACTTTTAGATAAAGCATTTAATTGATAATTGTTATAGCTATAATTAAATCCAATTTTAGTTTGTTTTTTCTTGCCAATTTTGTCTGTGAAATAGACTCCAGCTTTGAATGTCTTTGGAATACCATTTTTACTATTTCCTGAATTGAAACGAACCATCTCACCATCTTGATTCATAAAATTCCCACCTTCATTATCCAATCCAAATTTATTTAAATCACCATTTCCGAAATTGGATCGAGGAGTATTTGAACCTAAAGCAAAGACAGATATTTTCTGTGTTTTATTAAAGTTGTTAAGAAGTAATTCTGTTTCATAAAATCGATTGAGATCAGATGCCCCCGATATTTTTCCAAAGTAACCCTTCTTTGCATCCGCTTTCAGTTTTAAGTTCATTACTTGGATGGTTTCATCTTGACCATCGGTTGCATTTTCATTTTTTTTCTCGAAAACTTCAACTGTTTCAACACCTTTAGCACCTAAATTTTTTGTAGCAACTGTTGGATCTGAACCGAAAAATTCGTCACCATCAACTAAAACTTGAGTTATTTCTTTTCCTTGAGAAGTAATTTTTCCATCTTGATCAACTTTGACACCTGGTAACTTCTTCAATAGGTCTTCAACGACTGCATTTTGACCAACTTTAAATGAATCAGCAACATAAACTAAAGTGTCACCTCTGAAATAGATAGGATTTCGATTGGCATAAATAATCACTTCATCAATTGCTTTCGATTTATAGGTCATTTTGATCATTGGTATATTTACTTCTTTATTGTCATTACTCCCAAAGATGAAAAAAGATTTATCGTCAAATCTTGGATGTGTAATTACCAATGTAAATGTATCTATTGGAACATTTTTGAAATTGAATTCACCTTTTTCATTGGTACGCGTAAAATCTAAAAGAAGTGAATCTTTGATTCGAATCGCCATGGCCATTGCTTTAGGTAGGGGAGTTGTTCCTGTAGAATCGAATACAGTTCCTGAAATTTTCATATTCTGAGAAAATCCTGAAACTGAAGTAATCAATAATAAAAGAAAAACTGCTATTAACTTTTTCATTTTGTAGCTTTTTACGCCTCAAGTTTAAGGATACTTTCTTAAATCTGTAACATAAAAAGTATTATTGGTTAAAAATATAAGATAGGTGGTATCTAAAAAGGAATCAATAATGTTCCATATAAAAATCTTCGTATTCCTGTAATTTTTTCGTTTCGAAAAGAATACGCATATTTTCTTGAGTAATGACCATTATTTTAGCTTTTTGTAATTCGAATAAGTGTTTACGTGTGTTATGGAATACTCGAACGTAATCTTTTGCTTTTAAATCAGTATCAAACTCTTGAATTAAGACTAAACTTTCTTCATCAGTATAGATTTTTGAGCTAATTTTTAATTTGTCGCGACTGTAAAACTCACGATTAAAATCTGAAATTTTTGTTTTAGCAGCACTAGAAGTCTCGTCTTTACCTACAAACACGATAACCCATTGTTTTACTTTGTCGTTATAGTTATACAACGATTTTTTATTGAAATCAACAACCTCATTTTTAGAGAAACCATCTTTCAATATTTTTAATAATTCTTGTGCTCTTGTTGATTCTGGAGTTTGAGGGTATTCTGCTATCAAACGATTTAAAACAGGCACCATTTCTTGCTTGTTGTCCGAAATTTCTCCGATACACATTGCTTTTAATAAGAAGTATTTAGAGCGATAAATATTACTTTTTTCATTTTCTATTACAATATCAGCTTTTGCAATTACTGGATAATATAATCTTCTATTGTAACGATCTAAAATGGATAAATATTCTTTTTCAGAAACGGCATCCATTTCTTTTTTCTTTAAAAAGAAATCAGGATCTCTCAAGAAATTTGCATAATCTGAATTTGGAAAATGATTCATGATATAATCCTTATATTCAGAAGCTTTAGCCTCGTTTGTTTTCTCATTGATTCTGTACAATTGAAATGCTGATAATAAGTCAACATTGCTTTTTGTTTGATGATCCAAAACGATATTAAATTCCTTAACCGCCATCGGAACTTCAAAAAGTTGATCTTTATAAATTACTCCAGCATCGTAATGTGATTGCAAAGAAAGTTCAACTGAAGCCGCCATTGCAGAATCAGTTAAAGGTAGATTTTTCATTAAGTTTTCTACTGTTAAGGTATCTTTCTTTTCTTCAACTTCTGAGACCAATGTATCACCATTTTCATTTACTTTTATGTTAATGGCCATCACTATTTTTTCACTTCTTCTCCAATCATCTTCATTTTCACGAGTTCCCCAAATCTTTTTAAACTCTTCAAATCCTTCAGTTCGAGCTTTTGTATTCGTGAAATACCATTTACTCCCATTTCCATTATTGGTAGCAACAGTCTGATTTTGTTGTAATTCTCGAAGTCTTTCAGCTTCTAGTTTTTTACGTTTTTCTTCGTCTTCTTTCGTTTTTTTAATTACATATTTAACGAAATTTTCACGTTCGCTTTCAGGCATTTTAGCCACTTTTTGAATACTATCTTGGTAATTAGCCGTTTCAACTGCTTTTACTAAATCAGCTAATTTTAATGCTTTATTTCGAATGCCATCAGCATTTGGATAATCATCTTTAATGACTGCTGCGCATTCTTTGTAATATTTTTGTGCTTGAACGTAATCTCTTTCTTTGTAGGATAAATCTCCTAATTTCTCATACGACATTCCTTTTTGGCGAACATTCGTTGTAGAATAAAAAGTAGATTTAGTCAAGTAATCTTTAGCTTCTACAATGTTATTGTTTTGGATGTCAATTTCAGCTAAAGCATAATAAATTTGATCTTTGTACTCAGCATTTTTAGCATCCTTCAGCATTTTAATCAAATCTTTGCGAAGCGAAGGTGTATTTCCAAGAAATGCTCTTTTGATTCGAGCATTGAATGCCATTTCGTATTTTACATTATATTTTAATACCTTTCCATAGTGATCAGATGCTGCTGAACGTTGTCCTTCTTGCTCATATAATTGACCTAAAATGAAATGAACTCTAGCTTTATCGGTTTGTTTTTTAGCATACTGTAGCGAACCTTCCAACAAAATTATTGCTTCTTTGAACTCTTTCTTTTTTAGACATAAATCTGCTTTTGTCAGTTCAAAATCAAAGTGAATTCGTTGGGGGAATTTTGCTGGTTTATCTTTTTTATTTTCTTTTTTAGATGATTTTTCGCTCTTTTCAGCTTTTTCTTCTTTCTTTTTCGCAATTTCTTCTTCTTCAGTTTTTATTACTTTATCTAAGAGCATTAAATTGAAATTGGCCTCTGTAAATTTATTAGTAGCAATATTTATTTTAGCTAACCAAAGCTCACTTATGAAAATGGATGGGTCATTTTCATAGAATTTTTTAACGAATTGAAATTTCTTGTAAGAACCTTCATAATCACGGCGATAATAATCTGCTTTACCAATGGTAATCCAGTTTTCGTCAATCCAAGTATTGTATTCAGCTGTTTTTTGAGATGGTTTGTCATTGCTCGGCATACAGTGTTTTTGAATCACTTTTGTACATTTTGCAATGGCTGTGTCGATAGGTGAATACATATTTTTAACTTCATCTTCATTCGGTAATGCTTCTAAAGGTAAAAGTTTGTAATAATCTTCTTTTAAGTTTGTTTGGTAATCTGTTAACGCTATTTTCAATAATTCATTTGCGTTAAAATTTCCATTATATCGAGCGTTTAGACTGTGATAAGAACGATTGATGAAAGTATTTCGTTCCGTAGAACAAGCAAAAATAAGTACAAAAAGAACCGTTAACTGAGAAATGTATTTTATATGTTTTTTCATTATTACTTTTTCAATATGCTTTTCGAAACTTATACAAACTCAAAAATAGGCAATTTATTATATTTTAAACTTATATAATACAAAAAATGCTGTCTGATTGAAATCAAGACAGCATTTATAAATTATTTATTTTAATTAAGCGATATTCGTAAACACTTGTTGAATATCGTCATCATCTTCAATACGATCTAACATTTTTTCAATGTCAACCAATTGTTCATCTGTAAATTCAACTGGTGAAGTAGGGATTCTTTGTAAATTTGATTTCACAACATTCACATTTAAATCTTCTAATGCTTTTGCAATTGTTCCGAAAGAAGTGTAATCTCCGTATACAAAGATTTTATCTTCAACAACTTCGATTTCTTCGCAACCTGCATCAATTAATTCTAATTCTAATTCTTCAGCGTCTAACTCAGCTTTTTCTAGTTCGAATACACATTTACGGTCAAACATAAATTCTAAAGAACCATTAGGAACAACACCCCCACCAGCTTTATTGAAATACATTTTCACGTTGGCAACTGTTCTTGTTGGATTATCAGTAGCACATTCTACATATACTAAAACTCCATGAGGACCCTTACCTTCGTAGTTTACTTCCGTAAAAGCGGCAATATCTTTTTGAGTCGCACGTTTAATTGCAGCATCGATATTGTCTTTCGGCATGTTTTCAGATTTCGCATTCTGAATAGCAGTTCTTAACTTACCATTCATAGAAGGATCACTTCCGCCTTCTTTTGCTGCCATTGTAATAGCCTTTCCTAATTTAGGAAACACTTTAGACATTTTATCCCATCTTTTTTCTTTTGCCGCACGGCGATATTCAAACGCTCTTCCCATAGAACTGTATTTTTTTCTCGCGCAAATGTAAACAAAATTTGAAATTTTGAAGGGTACATTTTCAATTTTGAATCACTTTTATTTATTTTTCTTTTGCCTTAAAAGGATAATCCTAGTTAAATTTTAAACAATTGAATGAATATTGTTAAATTTTATATGAAATAAACCAAAGTTTGACTATTTTTGTTTTATAATACTTTTTTGGAATGAAAAATATATTGATTATTGGAGCGGGTATGTCATCATCTTCTCTTATTCGTTACTTATTAGACAATTCAACTGCCTATAATTGGAAAGTAAAAGTTGTTGACCAAAACATTGATCTAGTAAAAATAAAAATCAATAATCATCCAAATGGTGAGGCGCTTTCGTTTAACGCTTTAGATGTCGTTGAAAGAAGACCTGAAATTGAAAAAGCTGATTTAGTAATCAGTATGTTGCCTGCTCGTTTTCATGTAGAAATTGCAAAAGATTGTATTGATTTAAAAACTAATTTAATTACGCCTTCTTATATTTCACCTGAAATGAGAGCGCTTGATCAAGAAGCAAAAAACGCTGGTATCGTTATCATGAATGAAATTGGTGTTGATCCAGGAATCGATCACATGAGTGCAATGAAAATCATCGATCATATCAATTCAATTGGTGGTACTATTCATAGTTTTAAATCTTATTGCGGTGGATTAATTGCTCCAGAATCAGATAACAATCCATGGAATTATAAGTTCACTTGGAATCCTAGAAATGTAGTTTTGGCTGGTCAGGGTTCTGCTGCTTGTTTAAAAGAAGAAAATCAATTTAAATATATTCCTTACAATCAGGTATTTAATCGAATTGATCTAATGTCAATACCAGGTTACGGACAATTTGAAGGATATGCAAATAGAGATTCTTTGTCGTATCGTAAAATTTACGGTTTACAAACGATTCCAACTATTTTCAGAGGAACATTGAGAAGGCCAGGTTATTGTAAAGCTTGGGATATCTTTGTTCAATTAGGTTTAACAGATGATTCTTATAAAATGACAGAATCAGAAACGTTTACAGCTAGAGATTTTTTGAATGCATTTCTTCCGTTCAAAACAAATATTCCAGTAGAAGATAAATTTTTACTAGTGGTTAAAAATGATCAAGAAATTTTTGATAAAGTAAAATGGCTTGGATTATTTGATGGTGAAACAGTTATCGGTTTCGAAAATGCTTCTCCAGCACAATTATTAGAAAAAATATTAGTCAACAAATGGACGTTAGATCCACATGATAAAGACATGTTGGTAATGTTCCATGAGTTCGTTTATGACTTACACAATGAACGTCATAAAATCAATTCATACATGGTGAATATTGGTGAAGATTGTGTTTATACTTCAATGAGTAACACTGTAGGTTTACCAGCTGCAATTTGTGCTAAAATGATATTAAACGGAACGATCAATTTGACAGGTGTACAAATGCCAATTGCATCGGAAGTTTACAATCCAATTTTAGATGAATTAGAAGAAAATGGAATTACGTTCTTCGAAGAAGAGATGGTCTTAGAAAACCACTAATACAAGAAATTATTGTAAGGATAACGAACTTTAAAAATTCGTTTAACTTCTTCATAAAGCACTTCTTTTAATTCGTCAACATTGTCTTTTTCTTGAGCAGAAACGAATACACATTTTGTGTTGTTCAATTTAGACATCCATGTTTTTTTCAAATCTTCCAACGAATAATTCTCTGGTTTCATTGGACTTGGATCGTTTTCGTCCTTTTCTTCGTAATTGTATGCATCAATCTTATTGAAAACCAAAATAACCGGTTTTTCAGAATCATCAATTTCAGCTAACGTTTCGTTCACAACATTGTAATGGTCTTCAAAATTTAGATGCGAAATATCTAAAATATGAATCAATAAATCAGCTTCACGAACTTCATCTAATGTTGACTTAAATGATTCTACTAATTGATGCGGTAATTTTCTAATAAATCCGACAGTATCAGTCAGTAAGAAAGGTAA
>CALPUT020000013.1 GCA_943326825.2 Chryseobacterium gleum
AGACACCGCTTCACCTCCCTTAATCCCTCCTCAAGGAGGAAAATAAATTCTTAATAATAAGCCTCTTTCGACAAATAATTCGTCACATAATCAGCAACGCCTTCTTCTAAGGTATGAAAAGGAATTTTGTACCCTTCACCGATTAGTTTTGACATATCTGCTTCAGTGAAATATTGGTATTTATCACGAATATCGATTGGTGTATCAATGAAATCAATGTTTTCAGATTTATCAACGTTTTTAAACGTGTTTTTAGCTAAATCTAGGAATGTTCTCGCTTTTCCTGAACCCAAGTTATAGATTCCTGAAGTTGGTTTGTCATTCATTAAAAATAAACAAACAGAAACAACATCTTTTACGTAAACGAAATCACGTAATTGACCTCCATCTGTATAATTTGGATTATGAGAACGGAATAATTTCATCCCTCCATTTGTTTGTATTTGATTGAATGTATGGAAAATTACACTCGCCATTCTTCCTTTATGGTATTCATTTGGACCGTAAACATTGAAGAATTTCAAACCAGCCCAAAAAGGTGGAAATTTAGATTGTTCCAATACCCAAATATCAAAATCGTTTTTCGAATCTCCATATGGATTCAAAGGCTTTAAACTTGGTATAATTGAATGATCATCTTTGTAACCGAATTCACCTAAACCATAGGTAGCAGCAGAACTTGCATAAACTAATGGAATTTGATGTTCTACACAAATTTCCCAAATTGCTTTTGAATAATTAACGTTTAATTCGTCAAAAATAGCCTTATCAAATTCAGTTGTATCTGTTCTTGCACCAATGTGATAGATGAAATCTACTTCTTTTGCAAAATCTTTCAACCATGCGATAAAATCTTTTCTTCCAACTTTCGCCTGAATGGTTTTTCCTTCTAAATTATTTGCTTTTTCAGTTTTAGAAAAATCATCAACAACTACAATGTTATTAAATCCTTCTTTGTTTAATTTACTTACCAAACAACTTCCGATAAAACCTGCAGCTCCGGTTACAACTATCATATATTAGACATTAGAAAATTAGACAATAGATTTTTAGACTCTATTTTATTAGAATAAACCGTTAATTTCTGCTTCAATTCCATTTATAATTTTACCAAGATCTTCTTGATCATCATGAAAACGATTGTTATCAATATCAATAATCAATAACTTCCCTTTATCATAAGTAGAAATCCATGCTTCGTAACGCTCATTTAAACGTTTCAAATAATCTAAACGAATACTTTCTTCGTAATCTCTACCTCTTGCTTGAATATGGTTTACTAAAGTAGGTACACTCGCTCTCAAATAAATCAATAAATCAGGTGCTGCAACAAAAGAATCCATTAGATTGAATAATGAAAAATAATTTTCAAAATCTCTTGTTGTCATTAACCCCATAGAATGTAAGTTAGGAGCAAAAATAAATGCATCTTCATAAATCGTACGATCTTGAATCACATTTTTCTCCGTTTCTTTTATTTCTTGAATTTGTGTAAAACGACTATTCAAATAATAAATCTGAAGATTAAATGACCAACGTTGCATGTCTTCATAAAAATCATTTAAATAAGGATTTTGTTCCACATCTTCTAAATGTGTTTCCCAACCGTAATGTTTTGCTAAAGAATTTGTTAACGTTGTTTTTCCTGACCCAATATTTCCAGCGATTGCAATATGCATAGTATTATTTTTTTGATTGTGTTTAAATTACCTAAACAGGGTTCCTAAATTACAAATTTTGCGCTTAACAACAAGTGTTTTATTTAAAATTTAACGTGTATTTTTTAATTTGATTTTGGTTTCTAAAATAAAAGAACTCCCCACTTTTCTTAAAATCAATTATTTCTGTGTCGGGAAGTTTTATTTCAATTAAAGCTTTCGTTTCTTTATTAATGATAATTAATTGCGTTTTCTGAAATAAAAACAAATGTGTATCATCTGCACTAACACTTACTAAGCCTTTAAAATTAAGCAAATCAACTAATGAACCATATAAATCTAAAACATAAACTCCTTTTGTAGAATCAACCAAAAATAATTGATAATTCTTCTCTATTACAAAACTAAATTGAGTAGAATTCAATACTCCTTTTAAATTCTCAATATCTTGTTTTTGATTGGTTTGACCAAGTGATAATAAATGTAAACGAGAATTCAACTGATCATACACCCAAAATTTATCTGGTTGAGCTGAAACAACTAAAGAAGTTGCGTTACCGATGTTATTATCCATCAAATCGATACATGGTTCAAACTGTGTCAACGTATTATCTAAAATACAAAATTGCTGTTGTTCCTCTGAAAAAACAATCACTTTCATAGTATTTATTGCTTGAATAGATGAAATTCGACCAATCGATTTCTGACTTTGAGAAAATTTTAAAACACCGATTGAATCATACTTCTGAAGTAATTCCTTATTCGTTAAATAAACATTCCCAAGAACGTCCACATTCCAAATACCAGAAGAATCAATATTAAGCTTCATTTTCTCGTTCCACTGATAATTTTGTGCATCAGCAATTATTGAGATAAAAATCCCAACAAATATGATTAAATATTTTAATTTAATTCTACTCAAAATTCAGTAATTCATCTAAAATTAAACGGTCATTCATTAAACGCGGGATTTTATTTTGCCCACCTAATTTTCCTTTCGATTTTAACCATGCATCAAATGTACCAGGTTTTAAAATATTAATTTTCGGAAAATCCATAATTAAGTTCTTCGTCCGTTTTGCATCGTAATCAGAATTTAATGTTCTTAAAGTTGCATCTAGTTTTTCAGAAAAAAGACTGAAATCTATTGGATTTTCTGAGAACTCAAACACCCATTCGTGTCCACCTTTCGAATTTTCATTCATATAAATTGGCCCTGCAGAATATTCTTTCAATTTCGCATTGGTTTCTTCGCATGCTTTAGAAACAGCTTGTTCTGCATTTTCGACAATTAATTCTTCTCCAAAAATATTTATATACGATTTCGTTCTTCCTGTGATCACAAAACGATAGGGCATTTTGGATGTAAATTTTATTGTATCACCAATTACATAGCGCCATAAACCAGCATTTGTAGAAATGACAATCGCATAATTAACTTCAACTTTAACTTGCGAAAGATTAATGACGTTATTCGAAAACAAACCTTTAAAGTCAGACATTGGAATAAATTCATAATAAATCCCATAATCTAACATCAATAATAATTCATTTTTCGTAGGATCATCTTGAATACCAATAAATCCCTCAGAAGCGTTATACGTTTCAATATAACTCATATTTTCATCTGGGATCAATTGTTTGAATTGCTCTCTGTATGGATCAAAACTAACACCTCCGTGCATGTATAAAACAAGATTGGGCCAAACTTCTTTTAGATTATTTTTACCAGAAATCTCTAATACACGCTTCATTAAAACTAATGTCCAACTTGGAACTCCAGCTATAATACAAACATCTTCTTTGATTGTACTTTTTGCCATTTTCTCAATCTTGGCTTCCCATTCATGCATCATAGCAATTTCCTTTGCAGGAGTTCTTCTTCGTTCAGCCCACCAAGGTAGATTTTTGACAATGATTGCAGATAAATCACCAGAGAACGATTTTTCTGTTACAGAATTTATTTCAACACTTCCACCAACAATTAAATGTTTGCCTTTGTACAATTTAGCTTCTGGATGTTGCTGATAATAAAGGGCTAATAAATCTTTACCTCCTTTTTGATGACAATCTTCTAATGCTTCTTTTGAAACTGGAATTAATTTACTTCGGTCAGAAGTTGTTCCCGAGGATTTTGCAAACCATTTAATATCTGTCGGCCAAAGAATATTTTCTTCGCCTTCTAACAATCGATTTACAAAAGGTTTTAAAGTATCATAATCTTGAAGGCCAACATTTTTCTTGAATGATTCGTAAGAATCAATATCTCTAAAATGATGAATCTTACCCCATTCAGTATCTTTAGCTTTTTCAACTAATTGCCCTAATAATTCTTCCTGAACTTCAAGTGGATACTTACGAAACAAATCAATTTGATGAATTCGTTTTTTCATGATCCACGCGAAAATTGAATTAATCGACATACGAACTTTTAAATGTGAGGGTTAAAAAAAATCCTGTTCTCTTTGAACAGGACATTTTCTTTCTGATTTTTTGAGGAAATTAACCCCAAATCATAATTGATGCTAAAATAAGCAATACAATAGTTGTATATAATGTGCCTATCGCAACTGTTGATCCTTCAAAGAATTTATCAGACATAATACTTTTTTTTTCAAATGTAAGAAAAAATATAATAACTAATTTGATAATATTTTAAAAATTTATCGGATATGAATCAATATTAAATATTCACCAAAAATGCTGTTATTATTTAATTTGTCAATATATATTCCTCTAATTCATAATAGCTAGAACTAAATGAAAAAACCGCTTTTAAGATGAAATAATTTGCCTTGTCGTTGCATTTTGAATAAGCATTTTTGCCTAATCCAAACGATTTGAATCGAAACTAAATTTCTCTTCAATATCGGCAATTTAAAAAGCATTTAAGTTTTCTTTATCAACAATGTACTTTTTAGCTTTATCCAATTTCTTAGAATCAAAACTTTCTTTATCTGAAGAATTCAAGAATTGCGAATAAAATTGTTTTGATAATCCAAAGTATTGAATGAATAATTATTTATTCATGTACAATCATTGAACCAAAAAAAAGCTGATGAAAAACATCAGCTTAATAATTTAAATATCCGAACCAGGCGCAGCATCATCTTCTGCTTTTTTCTTTTTCTTGCGTCCTTTCAATTCAACATAAGTATAGATCTCCTGACCTTTTTCGTTGAATTTATGTTCTTCTATCACAATGTTTTTCTTATTGTACAATGCTCTTCTTTTAATTTTTTGATCTGGATAATATTCTTCAAACCAGCCTTCCATTTTGCCTTTTTTGTAATTTTCTAAGGTTTGTAAATGCCCTTCGTAGTAAAAAGTCTTAAATTCTCCTTCTTTTACATCTAGTTTCCAATGTTCAATTTTTAATAAAACACCATCATCATAGTAATATTTGAATTCACCATCTTTTTTACCCATTGTAAAGTTTCCTTCTTGTAATAATTGACCTTTAAAAGCATATGCTTTAAATGATCCATTCAATAAACCTTTCGAATAATGTAAATCTTTTTCGATTTTTGATCGTTGATAGTATGTTCTTTTTTGACCTTCCAATAAACCATGACTGTAATTTTCATACAAAGCTGTATCACCTTTTATAGTAAAAAATACATGTTTTCCATGTTTTTGCCCCATAAAATAGTTCATCTCCCACTCGATTGGACTTCCAACAGTATCGAAATAATAAATCCATTGCCCATGTCTTAATCCATCGATATTTTCACGAATAACCATTGGACAACCGGACTCATAAGTCGTAGTATCTTTTCCAGATTCTTTACCGTTAATAAATGTCACACGATGCTCTAACAAACCATTGTTATGGCACGTTTCACAAACACCAGTAAAAGGTAAATTATCAATTCCAGAAGTATAAGTATTCGAATTATCGTCGTAATCCAATTTTTCGTTACAATCGACTGCGCCAGCTAATTTCCCACATTCCCATTCTGCAAAACGTGCATTTCGTTTACGATCAAGTGATTTTTGATTACATGGCTTAGCTGTTTGAACACCAATTTGTGCCATTAAATTTGTTCCAATCAGCAATATCAAGATTAAAATAAAGTTTTTCAGTTTCATCATTTCTAGGTTAAAATTATTTTAAAATAGATCAAATATCATTCCTTTTCAACAAGATCAATGATTCTTTTAATTTCGCTGGAATTTCAATTGTTTGATTTTTAGTTGCATCGAAACAAATCATTAATGAATTTCCGGTAGTATAGATTTCCCCTCTCACTTTTAATTCATATTCAAACGTAAAACTTTTAGTTCCAATTTGAGTTGTGAAAATAGTAATTTCAGGAGTATCATGTAATAAGACAGATTTATGATAAACGATTTCGTTTTTCTTCAGCAACATCCCATAGACATTCCAATCCCACTTCTCACCTAATAATTGCTGAAAATATTCAACACGTGCTAATTCAAAATAAGTTAGATAAACTGAATTATTAACGTGCCCCATGATATCTAAATCAGAGAATCGAACTTGTATATTTATGGGTTTAATCATTTTTTATCGAGTAATTCAAATTCAGAATTATTACTAATATATTCAGGAACAATTTCTTTCATTTTAGAAACTATTTCATTGTTTTTTTGCGCTTCAAACAAATGAATTAAATCTTCAATTTGTTTAATTTTCGCCTCATCTTCTATACGGATTTTCGCTTTTAAAATCTGAGGGTGATGGGTCGGAAGTGTATTCTCTTCTTGAGCTAACAATTCTTCGTACAACTTTTCTCCAGGTCGAAGTCCTGTCACTTTTATTTCAATATCTTTTCCTTCTTCTAGTCCACTTAATTGAATCATTTTGCGAGCCAAATCAATTATCTTAACAGACTCGCCCATATCGAATACAAAAATCTCTCCACCTTCACCCATTGCTCCAGCTTCCAAGACTAGTTGACAAGCTTCTGGAATTGTCATAAAGAAACGTGTGATTCGTTTATCAGTAATCGTTAACGGCCCACCCTGTTCAATTTGTCGTTGAAAAAGTGGAATAACTGAACCATTAGAACCTAGTACATTTCCAAAACGTGTCGTTACAAATTTTGTAATTCCTTTTTCGTTTGCCGCTTGGGCATAAATCTCTGCTATTCGCTTTGAAGCCCCCATCACATTCGTTGGATTCACAGCTTTATCAGTTGAAATCATAACGAACTTCTTCACCTGATATTTATTCGCTAAATCAACCAAGTTTTTAGTCCCCTTCACATTTGTCAAAATTGCTTCCGAAGGATTATTTTCCATTAATGGAACATGTTTATACGCAGCTGCATGAAACACATATTCTGGTCGATAATATTCAAAAACACGCTCCATTCGTTCATAATTACGAATATCGCCAATAACAACTTCAAAAGCCAAATCAGGAAATTGAGTTAGCAATTGATTTTGAATATCATACATTGGAGATTCAGCTTGATCTAACAACACAACTTTTAAAGGTTGATACTTCGCAATTTGCAAAACCATTCCACTTCCAATTGAACCTGCAGCTCCAGTTACTAAAATTGTTTTATTACTTAATTCATTTGAAATTTTTTTCTCGTCCAAAACAATTGGTTTTCGACCTAACAAATCTTCAATTTTAATTTTACTGATCTGCTTGGTTGAAAATTCTCCATTGATCCAACTTTTAGGATTTGGAACTTGTTGAACAGTCACATTGTTATTCAAACATACATCAATAATTCTCTTTTTGTTATCTTCTAATGGATCTTGTATAGCGATAATCAATTGAGTAACACCTTCATCTTTTATAATTGTCTCTAGTTTTGATGAATGGAAAATAGCTAATCCTTCTAAGCGACTTCCTGACATTTTTTTATTATCATCAACAAAACCGATTATTTGATAAGAGATTCGTTGATCTTTCTCAATTGTTCTTTTAGTGATTAAACCAGAAATACCTGCTCCGTATATTAATATTCTCTCGTCACTATTTTTAATTTTAATCGATTCTAAATACATTAATTTAATAAAAAATCTAGCACCTACTAATGCCATAATAGAAGATAAGAACTCAATTAATAAAACAGACATTGGAAACAAGAAAAATCCGTCCATAAAGTTTAAACGAACCAAGCCACCAATTAAATATATTATTGATGTCGTTAGAATTGCGAAAAACAATCTTCTAAAATCAGCTGTAGATGTATGTCGAATTAAACCTTTATGAATTTTAAAAAAATAAAAAACAACGAATTTTACTAAAAAATAAAAGCCGATTGATTTAGACAAAATCCCCCATTCTTGCTGAAACAAAGCTGTATCAGCTTTTAAATCGAATCGGATTAAATAGGCGAAAAACAAAGATAAAAGTGATAAAAATAAATCCATCACGATTATGATCCATCTTGGTATACTTGTTTTTGGTAAAAGCATAAACAAAAGTAAAAAAAAGTTTAAGTTAAATTAAATTAACTTTCAAATGAACGCTAGTTCATAACTAATTCTTCATTTTTTTTCTAACATTTTTTAGTAATCTCCACCACCAAGGAGCATGATTCCATTCATATTCAAAATATTCTATATGATCTGATCCAAAATTCATGTTAAATCTTTTAACTCCAGCAATAGATGAACCACCAAAATCAAAAATTTTACCTTCCTGAAGCGTCTTTTCAATTTCATTATTCATACAAGCATACATTAAACCTTGACTCCTTGCGCTTTCAATTGCAGCTCCTTTCAAATAAATAGTTCTGTTTTGAGCTAAAATAAAAATCATTCCTCCAACTAAATCATTCGATTGATAAAAACCATATGTTTTAATGAGACTTTTGGATTTTAAATTTTCAACTAATCTTTCAATACATTTTTTGGAATCCGATTGAAAGACTTCTACTTTACTACTTAATTCCTTTTCAATCATCTTTAATACTTCATCAAAATCATCTTTTACTTCCTTTATTTCGAAATCTGACTTTGAAGATTTCACTAGCATCCTTTTTACTTGCTGATTTATTTTTAAAACTCTAACTTCTTGAAAAGTAAAGATGTTATAATTATCTAATGATAATTGTGTTCTTATTTTAAACTTAGAAGATTCAAAATTTGATTTCAGATAATTTTCTAGATTGTCAATTTCACCACCTAAAACTTCAATATATCTCATGAAAAAAGGAGTATAAAGTGTTTTAACTCCAAATCTAATTGTGTAAGGTAAAGCAATGCCTTGGGTATAATTATTATTAACTAAAATTGCCCAATTCTCCGCAACAGAATCTAAATAAGTCGATAAGGAAAATAAAGTATGGTTCGAGGATGACAAAACCAAATGATCCCATCTATCAACATCTATTTTATTTCTTTCAATTAGTTCCATAAGTTAATCAAACGAAATAAATGAATGTTTCTTATGATTCCTTTGCACAAAATTCTCTAATTTTCTAATTGAAAAATGAGTATTCGACTTCGGATGACCAATAACAACCATATTTTCATAAGATTGTTTGGTTAATTTATTTTTTATCACATTCAGTTTAGATGCGTAATACCCGTCAGAACTTGCATGATTCCATGTAAAACTCGTCAAAACTGATTTTTTTCTTCCTGGTTGAGAAAGGAAAATTCCATCCCCTAGCATTTTATGATTTTTAGGGAATAAACGACCTAAAATATATAAACGCCAATAAAATAAAGGTGAATATCTGTGAGATGAAATAGGAACCTCTAAAAAACATCCATTTATATCTTCAATGCACACATCATTTTCAAAATTATAGCTGCATTTATGGGGTGCATTTCTAAAATCAAAATAATAGTCATTCGACTCAAATTGACCACCGACAAAAACGCTTGAATCAACTTTTAAACCAAGTCTTTGAAAGATTGGTTTTAATCTTTCAAAAGGTTGTATACACCATCCTCCAGCTCTAAAAGTAGTAGTTGGGTAACCTACTAAATCATCTAAGTAAACTTTATATTCACTTACTATTCGATTTATTTCATCATCTGAAAAATCAAAAAGTTTATAACAATTTTCAGTATTTATTATCCATTTTTCACCATCATAATAAGCTTTTTCCCAATGCGGATGAATATGCAATTGAACTTTTGAATTCAATTGTATTATTGATTGAATTTGGTCTTTAATTTTATTCAAATCAATTAATAATGAAGAGTGTTTTTCTGACCATTTCTCAAGTTGAATTAAAAAACCAACATCGACAAAAAACGTCAGTTGAATATTATATTTTTGAGCAATTTGTAATAAAGAATTTGTTTGCGTTATAATACATTTATCTACTGTACCTGTTTTCTCTCCGAAAAAAAGTTCGTAATCATATGTTAAATAAATATTCATTAATTGTAAAAATAAGACAATTTTTGAAGTTTAAAATCAATTGTTTTCGACTATTCGAATTATTCATTCGTCAAATAATGGAAATATATAAGGATTTATATAATAGCATTGATTATTTTTGCTCCTAAAATTCAAACTAATGGAAAAATTTGCAAAATCTTTTTTTTCAATGAAAATGATGACTTTAGGGATGTTTTTCTTCCTTTTTGCTATCGGAGCAGCAACATTTTTAGAATCAATATATGACACGCAAACAGCAAGAATAATAATATACAACGCACTTTGGTTTGAGATTCTTTTGACTTATCTTGGAATGAATCTTATCTCTAACATTTTCAAATATAAAATGTACAAACGAGAGAAAATAGCATCTTTAGCATTTCACCTTTCATTTATCATTGTTTTAATTGGTGCTGGAGCTACCAGATACATCAGTTTCGAAGGTATGATGATGATTCGTGAGGGAGAAAAATCAAACATCATCATGTCATCTGACCCTTATTTATGGTTTAAAATCAATGATGGTAAAATGCAATATTCATACAATGAAAAAATGTTAATGTCAGAAATTACAAATAACGATTTTTCAATTGATGTAGACTTTCCAAATCACAAAACACCTGTAACAATCGAATATCTAAATTTCCAGAAAAAAATGATTGATTCATTGGTTATCAATGATTCAATTAATGGATTCGTGCTTGATATCAAAACAAATGGAATGAAATCGAATTATTTGGAGAAAAACAATTTCTTGATGATTAATACGATTCCACTTTCATTTGAAAAAGAAAATGCCGCTGAAGGAATTAATATTTCAACAATTAACGGAAAACTAATGTTAAAAACTGATTTTCCAATGAAATATTTACCAATGTCTGAAATGCAAAAAGTAAGACAATCTGGAAAACCTGTTGATGAATCGTTATATGTTCAAATTCCTGTTGACACCTTAGTTGAATTCAAAACAACAACATTGTATCTAGTAAATGGTCAACAATTTGTATTCAAACAAAAAATCGATCATGCTAAGAGAATGAAGTTACCTTCTGGAAATAAAAAAATTGGATCAGATTATTTAACTGTAAAAATTACAGATGGAAAAGAAAGTAAAATTATTGAATTAGAAGGAGGAATGGGCGCTATTCCTGAACATGAAGTTTTCAATTTTGGAGGTTTAACTTATGAAATGGAATATGGCTCTTCTCAAATAGAAGTTCCGTTTTACATTGCCTGTCGAAACTTTACATTAGATCGTTACCCAGGTTCAAACTCACCATCTTCTTATTCAAGTGATGTAACAATTATTGATGAGAAAAATAATTACTCAAGAGATCAAAATATCTTTATGAATCATGTAATGGATTATCAAGGTTACCGTTTCTTTCAGTCTAGTTATGATGAAGATGAAAAAGGGACTCGTTTAAGTGTAAATCACGATTGGTGGGGAACAACCATTACCTATGTTGGTTATTTGTTAATGTTTATTGGTATGATCTTGTCATTATTTGCTCCAAATAGTCGTTTTAGAGATTTAAATGAGCGTTTGAAAAAAATCAAAGAAAGAAGAGCTTCATTAGGATTAAGTGCTCTGCTAGTGATCTTTTCAATGATGCAATTCAATTCATTTGCACAACATGAAGGTCACAAACATGAGAAGCCTTTATTTCGTATTGTTTCAAAAGAACATTCTGATAAATTAGCTCATTTATTGGTTCAAGAGTTTGATGGAAGAATTTCTCCTATGCATACGCTTTGTGACAAACTGCTAAGAGATATTGCAAATAAAACATCTTATAAAAACTACAATGCAGTTCAAACAATCATGAGCATGCACATGTATCCTGATTATTGGATGGGTGAAAAAATCATTGAAATCCCAGCTAACTTAAGAGAAAAGTTAGGTGTTAAAGAATTTGCATCTTATAAAGAACTAATTGATAAAAACGGTCAATTCAAATTAGCAAAAGAATACGAAGCAGCTTTTCAACGAAAAGAAGCAAACAGAGATGAGTTTGACAAAAAAGCAATCAAATTGGTTGATAATTTTCAAATTGTTGATGCGATTTTCAGATGGCAATTCATGAAAATCATTCCTGTTAAAAAGGATAAAAACAATACTTGGTTCGTTCCATTAAGCCCTGAATTAACAAAAATTGATTCTACTTCTTCTCGTTTGGCTTTACAATATATTTCTAGCTTGAACAATGCTGCAAGAACAAATTCGTTTGGTGAGTCAGATAAATTATTGGAAACATTAATTCAATTTCAACGCAAAGTTGCTGCAAAAGTAGTTCCATCAGAAACAAAAGTTGACATTGAAATCAAGTACAATAAAATGACTATTTTCAAGAATACGATGATGATGTACATTTCTGTAGGTTTCATTTTGTTGATCTTCTATTTTGTCAAAATCTTCATTCCTTCTAACAATATAGAAAGTAAATTAATGAAGCGTGTTGGTTGGATAGGATCAGCTATACTTTTTGGAGCTTTCCTTTACCAAGGTGTTGGTATTGGATTTAGATGGATTATTACAGAACATGCTCCTTGGAGTAATGGTTACGAAGCAGTCGTATTTATTTCTTGGGTAACTATGTTATCTGGTTTCATCTTTGCTAAGAAAAACAAATCAATTTTGGCTGCTACAGCAATCTTAGCGTCTATGATGATTATGGTTACTGAGATGAATTTAATGGATCCTCAAATTACTCCATTACAGCCTGTTTTAAAATCATACTGGTTAATGATTCACGTTGCTATCATTACAGGCAGTTACGGTTTCTTAGGATTAGCATGTATTTTAGGTTTATTAAATCTAATCTTGTACACTTTTAGAAATGGAAAAAATGGTAAATCGATCACACTTCATATCAGCGAATTAACGTATGTTTCTGAGATGACAATGACAGTTGGACTTTTCATGCTAACTATTGGAACATTCTTAGGCGGTATTTGGGCCAATGAATCGTGGGGTAGATACTGGGGATGGGATCCAAAAGAAGTTTGGGCTTTAGTATCCGTGTTGGTTTATGCGATTATTCTTCACTTACGTTACATTCCTGCTGCAGCAAGTAAATTTACTTTTAACGTTGTCAGTTTTTGGGGATATTCAGCAATCTTGTTTACGTTTTTTGGAGTTAATTATTATTTAGTTGGTTTACATTCATATGCCCAAGGTGATGGACTTGGTACAATACCTATTTGGATTATTATAACGATTGTCGTATTAATAATTTTCAATGTAATTGCTAGTGATCGAAATAAACTATATAATAATACATTCTCTTCAAAATCTTGGTTGAAATTAATTGTTGATTTTGGTATTATTAGAAGCCTAGTTCCATTTTTATTATCCTTGGCTTTAGATGTGAATCGGGCAACAAAAGTCATAAACAAAATTGAAATCTCTAAATGGGATTTGTTTTTATACAATCTTACTCATTGGTTATCAATAACCTTTTCAATTATTTTCATATATAAAATCATACTAAAACTAGTTTACTCAAAAAAAACTATTAATAATAATTTAGACATCCTAGATATTTAACACTATGAAACTTGATATTCTTGCGTTTGCTGCTCATCCTGATGATATTGAATTATCTGCTGCTGGTACGTTGATGAAACACATTCAGCAAGGCAAGAAAGTTGGTATTATTGATTTAACGCAAGGAGAATTAGGTTCAAGAGGAACAATTGAAACTCGAAGAGAAGAAGCGATCGAAGCCTCAAAAATAATGGGAATTCATTATCGAGGAAACTTAAAAATGGCTGACGGATTTTTTGAACATTCTAAAGCAAATACATTAAAAATCATAGAACAAATTAGGCGTTTCAAACCTGAAATAGTTTTAGCAAACGCTATTTTAGATCGTCACCCAGATCATTCAAGAGCTTCAAAATTAGTTTCGGAAGCTTGTTTTTTATCTGGTTTAAGAAGAATTGAAACATATAAAGAGAATGAACTTCAAGAAGCTCATCGTCCAAATTTTGTTTATCATTACATCCAAGATAAATACATCAAACCTGATTTCGTAATCGATGTAACTGAATTTCACGAACGTAAAATGGCAGCTGTAAAAGCCTATAAATCTCAATTTTACGACCCTAATTCCACAGAACCTCAAACACCTATTTCCGGACAAGGATTTTTAGATTTCATAGAAGGCAGAATGGAGCAGTTTGGTCGTGCAATCGGAGCAAAATATGCAGAAGGTTTTACCGTTGAAAGAACGTTGGGAGTAAATAATTTTTTCGATTTGATTTAAGCAGATTTAATTATTTAACATTTGAATGTTTAACGATAATTTCTTCACCTTATTTTTCAATCAATAAATCCTTTATTTTAGCTAAAATACCTTTCATTGAAATTACACTGAAAAGATTTATGAATAAATACAAGGAAAAACTTCAATCAGTTGTCGATCATTTTAATAATGGCGATTACAGTTTAGGCTACAGAAAATTAATAGATTGTGTTTTAGATACTAAAAAACTTGACTTTTACAAAGAATGTATTGAATTAACCGACTGGAAAGAAACGCACGTTCCTTCTAAAGATATATTAGCTCAAAAAGTAAACGATTTCATCAAAAAACTTTCAAAAGTTGAAGTTGAATCCGAAAAACAGAAAACACTTTTAGAAGCAACTGAACTTTCAAAAAAATATGGTCGTGGTAACTTTCAATTAAGTGATATATCGCTAAGCATAAAAACTGGTGAAGTTTGGGGATTAGTTGGTGAAAATGGAAATGGAAAAACAACTTTACTTCGAATTTTATCAAAAGATTTAAGTTATGATTCCGGTAACATATCGTTCAATATAGATTATGAAGAAAGAGATGATTATGATCTTCGAACAAAATTAACTTACATCCCTCAAAGAACGCCAAAATGGTATGGATCTTTAAAGAGTAATTTAAAATATGCTGCGAGTCATTATGGAATTAAAGGAGAAGAAAATGAATTAATGGTCAACATGATGATCATTCGTTTTGGACTTTGGAATTATAGAAATCATAATTGGGACGAACTTTCTTCAGGCTATAAAATGCGCTTTGAATTGGCTAGAACATTTTTAAGAGCTCCTAAAATCTTGTTATTAGATGAGCCTTTAGCAAATTTAGATGTTTTAGCACAACAAATTGTTTTAGAAGATTTAAAGAATTTATCTCAAAGCATATCCAATCCAATTGGTATTGTTTTAAGTTCACAGCAGTTATTTGAGGTTGAAAAAGTTTCAGACAAAGTTTTATTCCTTAAAAACGGTCAACCAACACATCTTTCAGATGCGAATAATGAAACCACTTTATGTTTTATGGAATTAGACGTGACTTGCACAAGAGACGAACTAAATGAAGCACTAAAAGATATTAAAATCAAAAAAATGGATTTTAATGGAGGAATGTATTTATTGAAAATTGAAGACGATAATGGTTTTAATAAAACTCTTTCAGCCCTTATTCAGCATTCAATTGAGATAAAATACGTTAGAAACATTTCTCAATCTACTAAACGACTTTTTATTTAATCTAAGCAGTATGAATTTATATAAAAAATTTACGAATTATTTATTGGAGAATCATCCTTTGCTTTGGCATTCAAAAGCAATACAATTAACGGTTGTTAGTCTTCTCTTTTGGTTGATTTCATTCATTTTAGGATACAATTTAATTTCTTTAGACATTCTTAAAAGTGAAACTATTTTCAACTATTACTTTGAAAGTTTATACATCCTTTTCCACATCATTTTCTGCATTATTGTTATTTGTATTTGGGCTATATACTTTTATAAAAATAATGCATTTAAAAATTTATACCCGATTCAAAAAGGGTATTTCACAAAACTGTTTTTTCTTTTATTCATTCCCTTTACACTTTTAGTTTCTGCTTATTATCCATTTACTAAAGGGTGTATTTCAAAAACAAGAAGTTTTTTTGATCCAAATGAATTGAAGTTAGAAATAAATAAATTAAACATTGCTAACGCTTTTTTAATTAATAATCCAGCTGATTATAGAATTGATTATCGTGTTTATCCAAAACCTTATCCTGTTGAAAATATCAACTTCGATAAAAATAAAAGCGATTGGAACGATGAAGTTTCAGTTATAAAAGACCAACAAAATAAATATAAATCATTTGACCCAAAAGAATATCAAGAAAAATTTGAGATTGAAGAAAATAGTCATAAATCAATTTATTTCAAATCATATCATTTTAATATTAATGGAAAAAAATGTAATCCTGAGAAAGTCATTTGTAAAATTTATTCAAAAGAAGAATTAGATACACCAAAAGAAAATGAGATAATCAATTTCTCTAATATATTGATTACAAACAAAAAAATAACAGATCGATATATTTATGGTGGGAACTATTATCAAAAAGAATACAAAGCAAATTATGCTCCTAAAGTTTACGATTGGGTTAGAAACCAGAAGTACAGTGCTATTCAAAATTCAATTGATGAATTTAATGCGATCTGTTCTAAATATACAATTGACCATCAGATAAATGCAAAACACATAGTTCGTTTTTTAAAGTACAAGAAATTCCAAAATTTAAAAACATCTATTGTCAAATCCTATGAAGATCGTTTTTCAAATTACAATAAACAAGATGAAATTAATCAAATCGAATCTGTTTTAAAACGTAAAAAAGAAACAATTAGATACATGGCGAATCAACATGTATACTTCTATGATAAAGCTTCATTGGAATCCATTTTTATTAATTTCAAGATATCAGAAAAAAGTGTGTTCCAGGAATATAGTTTATATATTTTTGCTTTTATTTCCTTGTTATTAGTTTGGTTATTTATCTGCTTTGAATTTACCATAATTAAAAGCTTCTTGATTAGCATTCCAGTGGCTGGTATATTAATTATCATCAATAGTTTAATTATAATTTATACGAATTCATTTGGGAACAGCGAAGGTTCATTTCTTATCTCTTTTTTAGTGACTGGATTAATCATAATTATATTAGCAATTACAAGTGTCAATTCTTCATTTTTCGGCAAAAAGATTACAACACTTTTTATAAATCTCTTTTACTTATTAGCTCCAAATTACATTATGTTATGTGTATTGTATTATAATGAACTTACAAGATGGACTTATATTGAATCTGCATGTTATGGATCTGAAAGAGTCAGTAAAGATTCTTTTTTGATGAGTCCAAATTTCTTCTTCTTCTATGCTTTAATTGGAATATTAGCATTCTTTTTTATCCTTCGGAAGTGGAAAGCAAAAGCTGAATAATAAATATTAAACAAAAAAAATGGAGATGCGAAACACATCTCCATTTTCATTTAATAAGTAATTTGATTAATCAATAATCAATTTTTTGAATGTTTCCTTTCCATTCATTTGTAATTTCACAAAGTAAATTCCTTTAGTTGTTCCACTTACACTTAAATGTTTTGAATAATTTCCTGAACCAGCATTCTCATCTACTAATCTCAAAACAACTTTACCATTTAAATCAGTTAAATCAACTACAACTGAAGATTCATTTACTAAATAATAATTAACAGTCAATTCTCCGTTTGTCGGATTTGGGAATATTGACAATTCAGTTGAACCAGCCAATTCCTCTACACTAGCATTTGCTGTATAGTTTATCGTCATTTGACAAGTTTGAGAATTACCACAATTATCAGTAGCAGTTATTAATATTGTGTTCAAACCTAAAGCCAAAGTACTTCCAGCTGCTGGACTTTGGGCCATAGTAATAACAGGATTTGAACAAGTAGAAGTTGCTGTTGCAGAAGTCGTAACATTTGGTACAAAAGGTTGTTGAGTTGTAGAAATTACTTGATTCGCACCACAAGTTAAATTTAAAACTGCATTGTTGTTTACAAAGTTAATTGTTGAAGTACATGTTTGCGTGTTATTGCAATTATCTGTAGCTGTAATTGTTATCATATTA
>CALPUT020000014.1 GCA_943326825.2 Chryseobacterium gleum
AAATTTGTCGCTTGATGAGAATTATACGTAAAGTTATAATCTCCAATTATTGCTATTTTTAAGCTATTACTCATGGTTTAGAATAGCAGATTCTATCTTTGAAACCACCCTTTAACTTGTGCGTTTGAAATACTCATTGAATCTGGAATAGCCTCATTGCTGTATACATAGCAGCTGAAGGTACAAGTAAATTTTGAATAATCACCGTTTGGATCTGATTCTTGAGAGATACTAGAAAAGTTAACACTTTTAGGGTGTATACTGTTAGCTCTTGATGACCAAATGATACCTGCGTTGTCAGTATAACTTACATAAAAACCTGAAGTTCCATTATTTGAATAGGTAGGACTTGAGTGAGAGTTAAAGAAATTATTGAAAGTTGTCAAATCTGGTCCTGTTGAATTTGCTTGATCCCAAGTTAAATTTCCTAAACCAACCTGTATTTTAGCATTTTGGCCAGCTGTTGAAGATTTCATTTCAAATAAATAAATAACAGAAGATGTTTGTCCACTTGGGAGTACAATTTTTGATTGAGTTGCTGCACCAATGTAACCATTTACATTTTCTGTAAATTCTGTAGAAGAGTTGTTGATATTTCCACTAAAGTATGCTTTTAGAGTTGCTTTTCGCTCAGGAGCAGGAATTACCTCATGCTTAATACATGAAAACAATATGATAGAGGTAAAAATGGAAGATAATAGTAATGGAAGTTTCATAATTTAACAATATTCTATAATTAGCAAATATAATAAACTAACACTAAAATACTTGTTTTTTTTGAACAATAACAATTTCATTACATTTAATTTATTAAATGATTAAAATAGTTTGTGTTCCTCTAAAAATTTAAGCTCTAATTTGTTTGATTTTTTGTGTAAACTCAAAATGATTTACTTGAAAATTTGTTGTTGAATATTTAGCTGAATTTAATTTATAATAAGAACTTCCATCATACATTCTTTCTTCATCAAAATAACTTGAAATATCGCTTTCAGGATTTTGTTGTTGGAGTTTATTAATTATAACATTTAGATCTGTATGACTGATTACTAAATCAGAAGGGTAACTTAATTTTTCTTTACTTAATATTGCATTTACATATACATTTGTATCTCCACTTTCAAATGAAATAGTATTTATTTTGATACTTTCTATTAACGTTTTCATAATTCTTATGTTTTTAATTATGATACAAATTTGGCGTAGTTGATCGTAAAGTATTTACGAAGTTTAATTTTTTTTCATTTTCATTTAAATTTCTTCTAATTAATGATTTTCACAATGCAGTCCTTATTTTGTATAAATAATTTTCTTAATTTCAGCCTACATAAATGTTTTAAGAGTTAAAATTATATAACACATGAAGTACGAAAGAATTAACAATGATTTATATATAGCTAATAGAAAAAAATTCATTGCAAAGATTGAGTCAAAATCCCTTGCTGTATTTAATTCGAATGATATTTTCCCAATTAGTGCTGATAGTACTATGCCATTTCAGCAACATAGAGATATTTTGTATTTGTCAGGAGTTGATCAAGAGGAAAGTATATTGGTACTTTTTCCAGAATGTAAAAATGAAGCTCATAGAGAAATTTTATTTTTAAAAGAAACAAATGATCATATCGCTGTATGGGAAGGTGAAAAATTAACAAAAGAAGCTGCTTTTGAAACTTCAGGTATAAAAACAGTTTATTGGTTAAATCAATTTCCGACAACATTTAAGCAATTAATGGCTGAAGCTGAAACAATTTATTTGAATACAAACGAACATCTAAGAGCTTCAACTGAAGTTGAGACTCGTGAAGATCGCTTCATTAAACATGTTAAAATTGATTATCCTGCTCACAATGTAAGGAAAAGTGCACCAATTATGCATCGAATTCGATCTGTTAAAGAAGATCTTGAAATTCATTTAATGCAAAGAGCTTGTAAGATTACAGAAGCTGGATTCAGAAAATTATTATCTGTTACAAAGCCAGGTATTTGGGAATATGAATTAGAAGCAGAATTAATCTATGAATTTGTTAAAAATAGATCAAAAGGATTTGCTTATACTCCAATTATTGCATCGGGTAAAAATGCATGTGTACTTCATTACATAGAAAACAACCAACAATGTAAAGATGGTGACGTAATTCTATTAGATGTTGCCGCAGAATATGCAAATTATGCTTCTGATTTAACAAGATGTATTCCAGTAAATGGTAGATTTACTGATCGTCAAAAAGCAGTTTATAATGCGGTTCTTCATGTGAAAAAAGAAGCTGAAAAAATGTTAGTTTCAGGTACGATTATGGCTGAATATCATAAGGAAGTTGGACTTGTAATGCAAGATCAATTGGTTCAATTAGGTCTTATTTCTCAAACAGATATAAAAAATCAAAATCCAGAATGGCCAGCATATAAAAAATATTTCATGCACGGAACTTCTCATTTTATAGGATTGGACACTCATGATGTTGGGATTTGGAACGAGCCAATTGAAGCGGGAATGGTTTTTACGTGTGAACCTGGTATTTATATTCCTGAAGAAAATTTAGGTATTCGTTTGGAAGATGATTTAGTGATTCAAAATTCAGGAAGTCCTTTTAACTTAATGAAAGATATTCCTTTGGAAGCAGAAGAAATAGAAGAATTAATGAATAATAAAGTCTTGGCATAAATTCGATGCTTTCATTATTAAACCACAAACAATTTGGTGAAGGAGAAACGGTTGTTTTTCTTCATGGTTTTTTAGAATCGATTTCAATGTGGGAAAATCTTTCATTGGAATCGATTCATTTTCAGTCAATATTGATAGATTTACCTGGACATGGGAAGTCAAAAAATGAGGACAATTCTCCAATTCCGTCAATGGATTACATGGCTAATCGAGTAATAGACACTCTAAATCAACTCGGAATAAAAAAATACAATGTTGTAGGTCATTCAATGGGAGGTTATGTCGCATTGGTTTTGAAAAAGATAGATGAAAGATGTAAAAAAGTTGTTTTATTAAATTCAAATTTTTGGGAAGATTCTATTGAAAAACAAAAAGACAGGGTTAGAGTTGCAGATATAGTTTTTAAGAATAAAAATTTATTTTTAAAAGAAGCCATCCCTAATTTGTATAACGACCAACTAAAATACAAGACTGAAATCGCTGTTTTACTTAAAGAGGCCTTAAAAATGAATTCTTTTTCAATAGCTTATGCATCATTAGCTATGAGTAAACGAATGGATTTCACAGAACTAATTTCTCAAAAACCAACTGATTTTGTAATTGTTCAAGGAGAAATTGATGTTATCGTACCTAAGTTAATCATGGAATCAAAGGATGTTCTACAAAATGTGCCCTATTATTTAATAAAAAACACAGGGCACATGAGTCATTTTGAAAATCCGCTTGAAATAAAAAAAATGTTAATCAAAGAATTGGGAAACGTAGAAAGTAATTAGGGTGTTAACTTGTTAGATTACCTTTATTTAATTTCCATTATCATTGAAAATCCATTCTCTTTTTGTGTTATTAAGTAATATTGTATTCATATCTTAAGTTATTTAAGTTTCTGAAGTAAAATTAAAACAGAATCTAATGCTATTTTTGAAAATCATTTTAAGTGTTGTATTAATTGATTTAAACGTTCCAAATATTCACTTAACGGCTTTAATGTTTGATTTAATGGGTATTTTCTTTCGAGGGCGATAAAAAAAATATGTTATATTAGATTAATCAAATAAATGCGAGATATTAATACAAAACTATTATACCATGAAACTTAGAGCACTAGTAGTAGACGATGAAGAATTTGCAAGAAAGAATCTGATTTTGTTATTGGAAGAATTTTGTCCTGAAATAGAAGTTATCGGTGAAGCTTCAAGAAAAGAACAAGCAAAAGCTATTATAGAAACTTCAAAACCAGACGTTGTTTTCTTAGATATAAGAATGCCATCAGGAACCGAAGGATTTGAGTTATTGGAAGAAATTGAAGAGCAAGATTTTTTAGTTGTTTTTGTTACAGCATTTAAAGATTTTGCAATTAAAGCGTTTAATGCAAATGCTGCTTATTACTTGATGAAACCAATTGATATTGATGAATTGAGAATTTCAATTGACAAATTAGTAGAGACAAAACGTATTTTTTCTGAAAATCCATCTAGCTTCCCTGCCTATTTTGGTGCGATGAGAAATTTGTCAGATACTATCGTTCGCAACAAACCAAATAATCGAATTGCTATAAGTCATACAAAAGGATTGAAAATTATAGAAGATGATACAATTACTCATCTTGAAGCAAGTGGAAATTGCACCACTATTTATTTTGAAGACGGTACTCGTTATTTAGATACACGAACGTTGAAGATTTATGAGAATTTATTGGATCCAGCTAAATTTTTCAGGGTTCATAAATCACATATCATCAACTTAAATCGATTAACAGAATACTTGCATGAAGATGGTCATTTTGCTGTTTTAAAGGGGGGGTTAAACATCCCAATAGCACGAAATAGAGTGGCTGATTTTGTTCGACTGCTCAAAGATGCTTAAACAATGAAATATCTTTTAATACTTTTATTATTTATCCCAACTTTTCTTGAAGCGCAGAAAATTTCTTTTGTGACTTATGGGACGAATGAAGGTTTACCTCAATCACAAGTGACTTCAATTACACAAGATAATGAAGGATATTTATGGGTAGGGACTTTTGGTGGACTTGGGCGTTTCAATGGAAAGGATTTTGTAACTTATTCCACAAAAAATGGTCTTTTAAATAACAGAATATCTTTTTTGACTGTGATTGATAATGCAATTTGGGTTGGACATGAAGGAGGAATTTCTAGAATTTATAAAAACAAAATTCAAAAATGGGCATTTTCAAGTCAGGGAAAGACATCAAAAGTTACACAGATATTAAAATATAAAGGAGAATTATTGATTTCAACCAACGGCTATGGTCTATTGAAATTAAAAGATAATAAAATAATTAGGCTTAAAAATTTAAATAAAAGATTTGAGAATATTGTTAATCTCAAAATTAGGGGCAAAGAATTAATTATAGGTTATGATCAAGGTGTATTAACGACGCTTAATTTGAAAACTTTTACTTTAATTAAAGAGATTAAAGAATACTATTTAACCGATATTCAAATAAATAGAAGCGAATTGCTTTTTACGACTTATTTCAACGGATGTTTGAGTTATGATTTTAATACTAAAGCAATAAAAAAGTCAATCTTACCTCGACAAATTGAAGATGTAAAGTCGTTGTTTATTGATTCAAAAAACACAATTTGGTACAGTACAAATTTTGGATTATTTAAAAAGGATTTAAAAGAAGATTTAGTAGTCTATGATGAAAAAAATGGTTTTCCTTCATCGAAAATAACAACTTGTTTTGAAGATAAAAATGGAAGTATTTGGATTGGGACCGAAGGAAAAGGATTGATAAGTTTTCCCTCTCAAAAAGTTTACTTTTATAATAAGTCTAATGGCTTTCTTTCAGATTTAATTACAAATGTGAATGAAGATCAATTCAAAAATTTATGGTTCTCATCCTTTGATATAGGTATATTTAAAAGAAGTCCAAATGGAAAGATTATTTCTATTACCGATAAATCAAAAATAAGTTGGTCATGTGCACTTGACGTAGATGGAGCACATTGGTTTGGAACTGAAGATGGATTAATTAAAATAGTTAATAATAAATCACAATTCGTAATCAATAAAGATTTACCAGGTATTAAAATAACTTCTTTACTAAAAATAAATAATCATAAATTTTATTTAGCTGGAGATAATGGAGTTTCAATTTATGAAAATGGAAAATTTACCAAAATAAATTCTTCAGATGGCTTTAAAATAGGATTAGTAAAAGATATTCAGTTGTTTAATTCTAAAATAGTTTGTGCGACTGAACGAGGACTATTCATCTATGAAAATGGAAAATATACTAATTTCCATCAGCTTAATGAGATTATATATTGTTTAGCAAAAGACAGAAAAGATAATTTGTGGATTGGAACTGAAGACGGTTTATTAGTCATGCAAAATAATGAGTTGAAAAAAATAAACTTAGGTATTGAGCCCTCTTCTAATTTTATTTTATTTATTCAAACGTATAAGAATTTTATTTTTATTGGAACAAATAATGGGTTGTTTATTTTTAATTCTAGCTCAAATGAAGTAAAACATCTAGGAAAAAATGAAGGGATTCCCGATTTAGAGTCAAATGTAAAATCAAGTTATATAGATTCTAAGGGAAATTTATGGTTTGGAACTGCTTCTGGAACTGTGTTTTTCAATATTTCAAAATTAAATTTAAAGAATCATCAACCAAATCTTCTTATATCATCTTTGTTGTTAAACCAAGAAAATTTCAATTATTCAAAATACAGTAAATCGATTGATAAAAATGGACTTCCTTCAAATTTGAATCTACCTTTTACTAAAAACAACTTAACGATTGATCTGGATGCAATTCATTTTGGAAATCATAAGGATATTTATTACCAATATTGGATAGAAGGATTGGATGAAAAATGGTCACCTGAAATTAAAAATTCAACAATTTCTCTTACCAGTTTACCTCATGGTGATTTCATTTTGCACTTTAGAGCAGTTATTGGGAAAGATAATTTTTCAAATGAGATAACTATTCCTTTAATAATTAGACCACCATTCTATAAAACATGGTGGTTTTATTTTGTTGTTTTAATTTTCATATCAGGAATTGTATATCTAATTATACAATTTCGATTAAAAAGAGAGCGTCAGCGAAATTATAACGAAACGTTGGAATATAAGTCTCGTTTAATGGCTTTAGAGCAAAAATCATTGAACGCGAGTATGAATCGTCATTTTATTTTTAATTCATTGAACTCAATTCAATACTTTATTAATTCTCAGGATCGAATTTCAGCAAATCGCTATTTGACAAATTTTGCAAAATTGATTCGTAAAAATTTAGATTCAACTGTAGAGGCAGGAAGTATGATTTCATTAAGTCAAGAATTAGAAGGATTAGAATTGTATTTGTCTCTGGAGGCTATGCGTTTTAAAGATCGTTTTGATTATGAAATCATCATTGAAGATATTGATTCAGAATCAATAAAAGTACCTTCTATGTTGTTGCAACCCTTTATTGAAAATAGTATTATACATGGTATATTACCTAATGAAACAATTAAAGGTAAAATCACAATTGATATTAGAACTGAAGAGAATATATTAATTATTCAATTAGATGATAATGGTGTAGGAATCGAGAATAGTGTAAGCTCAAAAAAGGGAGAAAAGGGAGATCATAAATCACAGGGAATGGAGATTACCTCTAAACGAATAGATTTAATTAAAAAGCTTTCAAATCAGCGATTTGAGTTGATTGGACCTTTTCAAGTGACAGATGAAAACCGTTTAATCAATGGAACACGCGTTTTACTCAAAATACCATTTGAAAATTTTGAATATTAAAATTGTATTTCTATATTTGTTTTAATAACTAATAGAATGAAAAAAATTCAATTCATATTATTCTTATCGCTTATAATGCTCTTCGTGGCATGTAAAAAAGAAGTAATTGTTCCTAACAATTCTTCTGATAAAGAGAATGTTGTGAATTATTCATCTTCAAGATCAATGTCTATAACAACTGAAGGTGTTGAAGGGTTTGATGAAGAAGGAAACTCTATAGTTGATCCAACAGGTAGACCAAAGCCAAGCAGGCCAGGTTCTGGAGGTTCTAAATAAAATATTGTTAAATCCTGTTGTATAAGACAGGATTTTTTTTTGCCTTTATTTTACACATTAGTCAATAATTTATACAGATCAAATTATTACTTTATTTCCCTTAGTATCTTTTTATATATTCGTTTAAAGTTAAAATGATTAATCGAATTTATACATGTCTAAAAGAGTTAAGGAATCCGTTCATGAGTTAATTAAATCATTAACAAAATCTGAAAAACGGTATTTTAAATTAATATCAAGTAGACACACCATAGGTGATGAAAATAATTATGTAATTTTATTTGATGCAATAGAAAAGCAAATTGAATATGATGAACAAGCATTATTTCAACAATTTAAAGGTGCAGCCTTTTTAAATAAATTTGCAATCACAAAGAGACGATTATATGATCACATATTAAATTCACTGGATTTATTTCACAACAATTCATCTCAAGAAGCTCAGATATATAAAATGCTTCATAGTGCTGATATTTTATATGAAAAGTCCCTTTATGAACAAGCAAAATCCATCTTGAGAAGTGCTGAAAAATTAGCAAATAAAAAAGAGTATTTTAACTTATTGCTAATTATCAGGAGTAAACAAAAACGACTTTTCGAAAACTCATCCTATACAGAAATATCGAAAATTGAAATTGATCAAATATATGCTACAGACTTATATATTCATAACCAAAGTTTACTTTATAATAAGTTATGGAATATTAAAAGTCAGTTGTTTCACTTATTAGCACAAAAAGGAAATTCTAGGTCATTAGATGAATTTTCCGATTTTAAATTGATTATAGATGAATTAGCTAAAAATGTGAAGCAAAATGAGTGGTGTTTTGAAACACATTATCTATTTCATCACATCTATAGTGCCTATTACTTTGCAATTAATGATTTTGAAAAATGTCTTGAATCGTTGCAAAAGAATATTATTTATTTTGAAGACCATCCTGCGTATATTAATGGTCAGCCAAATAAATACTTTTCGATATTAACAAATACGATTTTTGTCTGCGAAAAATTGGGAAAAATAAAACAAGCTCAAATTATATTTCAAAAGTTAAAAAACTTGCCTCAACAATTAACAGAGCATACTAATGAAGATTTAAAAATAAAGCTATTTTCTAGTATTAGCAGTATTGAAATTGATAATTTAATCCAACATGGCGATTTTAAAGAAGCTTTATTCTTGATTCCAAAAATAAATGAGGGTTTAGATTTTTATGATGATAAAATTGCTACACCTCGCAAAATCTACCTTTCATATAAAATTGCTGTAGTTTATTTAGCCGTAGGAGATTTTCCAAATTCTTTAAAGTGGATCAATAATATTTTAAATGATAAGCTTTTAGATCAAAAAGAGGATATTTTAGCATATACACACTTATTAAGTGTAATAGTTCATATTGAAATGAAACATTTTGATTTATTGGCGTATTTAGTTAAAAGTATACTAAGATCGCTTAAAGCAAAAAATAGATTATACGAACCAGAAAAAGCATTTTTAAATTTTGTGTCTAAATTAATTAAAACTTCGGATGTATTTGAAAAAGAACAGTTTTGGGAAAATACGTACAACATCCTAGTAGAATTATACAAAGACATGAATAATGCCGTTTCATTGGATTATTTCGATATTCTTTCTTGGTCTGAAGCGAAATTCAAACGTCAATCGTTTCAAGAAATTATAAAATTAAAATTCAATAAAAAATTAGCAGTAAACGTTTAATTATTCGTTTTTAAAATGATCCCATCCCATTGCTTGCAATTCAATTGCTGATCCATTTTTATCAATAAAATAAATTCCGTCATTTGGATGCGTCATGTGACCTATGATAGACATATTTGGATTTCCTTTTACTTTGTCAAAGTCAGATTGTTTGATTGTAAATAAAAGTTCATAATCTTCACCACCATTTAAAACGCATGTTGCAGGATCTAAATTAAAATCAATTGCTGCAATAGAAGTTTGGGCATCAATCGGAATTTTTTCATCGTAAATATGACAACCAACGTTACTCGCTTTACATAAATGCATGATTTCAGAAGCTAAACCATCAGAAATATCTATCATTGAAGTAGGAATTACTTCCAATTCTTTCAAATAACCGATAACGTCTTTTCTTGCTTCAGGTTTTAATTGACGTTGAATGATATAATCATGACCATCTAAATCCGGTTGAATATTTGGATTAGCTTTATAAACTTCTTTCTCTCTTTCTAGAACTTGAAGTCCAATATAAGCTCCTCCTAAATCACCAGTAACAACTAGTAAATCATGTTCTTTAGCACCATCTCTATAAGTGATTTCAGAATTTTTCGCTTTTCCAATAGCGGTAATTGAAATCATAAGCCCTAATTGAGATGAGGTTGTATCTCCACCAATTAAATCAACATTGTAATTTTCACAAGCCAATTGAATTCCTTTGTATAATTCTTCTAGTGCTTCAGTTTGAAAACGATTTGAGACAGCTATCGAAACGGTAATTTGTTCACAAACACCATTCATTGCACAGATATCAGAAACATTTACAGCAACAGCTTTATATCCTAAATGTTTTAGCGGCATGTACATTAAATTAAAATGTACACCTTCAATTAATAAATCTGTTGAAATTAAAGTAGATTCTTCCTCATTTAAATAAATTACGGCAGCATCATCACCAATTGCTTTTAGCGTGGATTCATTTTTTGACTCAAAATTACTTGTTAAATGATTTATTAAACCAAATTCACCTAATTGATTGATATCTACTTTTTCGCTCATGTTTCGTGATTTTAAATTATTGAAATAGAATAAATATGATTATGTAATAATTTACAACAAATTCGTTAAATGAAAAAAAGGAGCTAATTTCTTAACTCCTTTTCTGTTGTCCCACTAGGGCTCGAACCTAGACTCTTCGGTACCAAAAACCGACGTGTTGCCAGTTACACCATGGGACAGTTGATGTGGGTGCAAAGTTAGAGAGATTTTTTAATTCAGCAAGGAAATTTTTAAAAAAATATAAAATAATTTGTTGTTTTATTGAAATTAGTTGAATTTCAATAAGTAAAGTTTATTATCTCAATTGGCAAAATTCATGTTTATTCAATTACTTTATACATTATCTCAATAAAATTACATCATTTAGCAAAATTTAAGACTTAAAAGCAATGCTTCAAGGGATATATTATTAAATTCGCGTGTTTAAAAGTAGTTTAAAGCTTCATCCAATTGATAAAAGAATTAATTTTTTGAAGTTTACAGGGTAAAAGAGCGTACTTTTTAACATTTAAATTGAGAATAAAAAACAAATAGGATACACATGAATTATAAAAAACTGAACCAATACTTAGGATGGCTAGTCTTTTTTATCGCAACAGCTGTTTATTTCATTACGCTTGAAGATACCGTAAGTTTATGGGATTGTGGAGAGTATATTACAACAGCTTATAAATTAGAAGTTGGTCACCCTCCAGGTGCACCTTTGTTCATGATGATTGGGCGTATGTTTTCGTTTTTCGCTGCTCCTGAAAATGTAGCAGTATGGGTAAATAGACTTTCAGCATTATCTAGTTCTTTCTCTATTTTGTTCATGTTCTGGTCGATTACTTTATTGGCAAAGAAAATGGTCTTAAAAAATAAAGCAGAAATGTCAAAAGGTGACATGATCGCTGTTTTAGGGAGTGGTTTAGTTGGGTCTTTAGCATATACTTTTTCAGATTCTTTCTGGTTCTCAGCTGTTGAAGGTGAGGTTTATGCAATGGCGTCTTTGTTTACAGCAATTATTATGTGGGCAATTTTAAAATGGGACGAAGAGATGGCATTGGTTCAAAACAATCAATTGATCTCAGAAGTTTCTCCAGACAGATGGTTGTTGTTGATTATGTTCTTATTAGGTTTAGCAATTGGTGTCCATTTATTAGGGATTTTGGTTGTTCCTGCTATAGGTTTTGTTTTGTATTTTAGACATAAACAAAAAGCAGATTTAAAAGGAATTTTGTTAACTGGAATTGTTTCAGTTGCCGTTCTAGGATTCATTCAAGAAGGAGTAATCCCAGGATCTATTTCATTAGCTTCAGAATTTGAGGTAATGTTTACGAATTCATTAGGCTTACCTTTTTTAAGTGGAACTATCTTTTTCTTTGGTGCGTTGATTACAGCTTGTGTGTTATTGATTAGAAGAGCTCGAAAGAAAAATCAAACATTATTGTACAATATCACTATGGGATTAGTGATGTTATTAATCGGTTATGGATCTTTTGCAATGATTGTTATTCGTTCAAGTGCAAATACTCCCTTAGATGAGAATGATCCAGAAAACTTGGTTACATTAAAATCATATTTGAAACGTGAGCAATATGGATCAGCTCCAATTTTTAGTGGACCTTATTGGAATTCAACAGAAAATCCTGCTGAAGAGTTTGGAGATAGACCACCATTTTATTTAAGAAGATTTATCGTTTCAAAAGGAGAAGAAGTCGTTAAAGCTTTCAAAAGTGAAAAAGATGCACAGAAATATGTAGCTGCAAATGGTGGTTCAATCGAAGAAAAATATTTCATGTCGAACGAGGACCATAGAGAAAATCAAGTCGCTTCTTATTCTCAAACTACTTTTTTCCCAAGGATGTATTACTCTGATGAGCCAGGAAAAATTCCAGGTTATAAAATGTGGTCAGGATATGATCCTGCAGATGGAGCAGATACTGAAAAAGGAAAAGATGGTTTAAGACTTCCAACATTTGGTGAGAATATTACTTATTTTGCTCGTTACCAAGTAAATTGGATGTATTGGAGATATTTCATGTGGAACTTTGCAGGTCGTCAAAATGATATTCAAGGTCATGGAGATCAAATGCGTGGTAACTGGAAATCAGGATTTAGTGTTGTAGATAACATGCGATTAGGTAATCAAGATGAAGCAGCACCCTATTTCACATCAGAAAATAAAGGAAATAATAAATTTTTCTTCTTGCCTTTAGTTCTAGGTTTAATAGGATTATTTATTCATATTTATAAGTCTCCAAAAGATGCCTTTGTGGTATTCTTAGCGTTCTTATTTACTGGAATAGCGATTGTCGTCTACTTAAATCAAAAAACAAATGAACCAAGAGAGCGTGATTATGCTTTTGCAGGATCATTCTATTTCTTTGCCTTTTGGGTTGGTTTAGGTGTTTATGGCTTGTATGAAGCATTCAAAAATTTCACTAAAAAAGATTATGTAAAATTATTAACCTCTGTTGGTATGATTGGCGGTGTTACATTGTTAATCGATTCAATATCAAGTGAAGTTTCATTACCAATTACATTGTCGTGGGTAATCATTTCAATCATAGGATTGGCATTGATGTTATTAATGACAGGAATGAAAAAAGTGATTAAGTCAGATGGTCAAGGTGCTATAGTCGCAATTGTTTTAGGTTTGTTTATTCCAATTATAATGGGAATGCAAGGTTGGGATGATCACGATAGAAGTAATAAAACGTCAGCACACGATTTAGCGAAAGATTATTTAATGTCTTGTGGAACAAATGGTATCTTATTTACAGGAGGTGATAATGATACGTTCCCATTATGGTACATGCAAGAAGTGGAAGGTTACAGAACAGATGTACGTGTATGTAACTTATCACTGATGCAAACGGATTGGTATACAGATCAGATGAAAATGAAAGCGTACGATTCTGATGCATTACCGATTAAATTTACTGAAGATCAAATCTTAATGTATGCTGGATATACAGATCAAACTCTATTTGCTGGATTATTTGAATTATTTTATTTGAATGCTGGTGATAGAATTATCAATGATGTTATTAAAATCAGAGTTAAAAACAATAGGGTTGAAGCACAAAAATCGTTGGAGAATTTCAACATGCAAGTAGCACCTTTATTAGCTTCTGTTTCTTCAGATCAGGCAAATGTTATAGCAAGATTAGATGAAATTAAATCTACGATCACAACAAATTCAAAACCTACTTTAGAAGAGAATATCTATTCTAAATATGTTTCTGTAATGGAATTATTATCAGGAGCTCAAAATGGATTGATTAAAATAGATGAAGAATCTGCTCAACAATTACAGAGTTTAATCATGGAAATGGATAAATCTTGGGATTATGCTAACATTGATGATATGATGAAATTTACTCGTGATGATAAAAACATCATTATGTATAATGAAAATCAAAAAGTTAGAATTTTCCCTAGTGCAGGTGTGATTTTACCCGTTGATGCAAATAATGCTGTTAAATCAGGAGTGATTGATTCAAAAGACAAAGGAGATTGTGCTAAAGAATTGCGTTTTAACTTTGATGGAAGAGGTTTAACACGTGAACAAATGATGATGATAGAAGTGTTAGCTAATAACGATTGGAAACGCGGAATTTACTTTTCAAGTCCAGGTGGAAATGATGTTGCTTTGGCATTATACAGAAGAGGTTACTTGAAACAAAATGGAATGGTTTACGAATTATCGCCATTGAATAATTTTGAAGAAAGATGCAACGTTGATAAAATGTATGCAAACTTGATGAAAAATTACGATTTCGGTGATTTGAAAAATCCAAATGTATTAACGGATTATTATGCTCGTCGTCAAACAACTCAATTTAGAACGCATTTCTCAGTGTTAGCTCAAGAGTTATTAAGAAAAGCAGATGAAGCAAAAGACATCAAATCAAAAGGACTTGAATATATTAAAATGTATGCACAAGCTGGAAGAAAAGAAGAAGCTGATCGTTACATGAAAATTTTCAAAAATGCAGATAAAATTATCGCTGAAAACAAACGCAAGGCGATTAATTTAGTGAAGCATTCAATTGAGATCATGCCCTTAGAAACGGTAATTGATTATGGTGAGCCTAGAAAATCTGGTAAAACATATGACATTGGTTCTACAAAAGTGGAAGCGTTTGGAGATGGAACAGTTCAAGAATATGTTGCGATTTTATTTAGTGCAGGAGATAAAAAAGCAGCAAATGAATTAGGATTAAAATTGGCAAAACAATTAGAATCAATTATTAAATATTACGAAGTAAGTGATATTACTTTTGCAGCAAATCCTCAAAACACTGAAGATTTATTTGCTGCATTGGATAATTACTTTACAGTAATGATGATTGCAATGGATCCTAAAGATGGTGATGCTAAAGGAAAATTAGCTGTTTCAATGAATGCAAAAGTGAGAAACTTGTATGATTCGGTTTTCCCAAGAATGTATGCTGAGTTAAAAGCAAAAGCATCTGATAATGGAGAATCTGTTACAAGAGGAAGCACTGCTGGAAAATATGCAAACATGTTATTTCAATTACAAGATCATTTAGAAGCAATGGGAATTCATTATGGAATGATTAGTGGACCATCAGCTCCTCAACCTGCGCCAGTCCCTGCAGTTCCTGGTGAAATGGACATTAACTCATTGATGAATCAACAAGTAAAAGGTGATTCTGTTTTAGAGTAATTCACCTTGAATAATATTAAATTATTTAGAACCCCACGATTTCTTTATTGGATTTTTCCAAGAAGGACGTGGGGTTTTTCACGTAAAAAGAATTCTGTTTATTTAACGTTTGACGATGGGCCTCAACCTGAAATTACAGATTGGATTTTAGACTTTTTGAAAGACAAAAACATCAAAGCAACATTCTTTTGTGTTGGGAATAATTTATTAAAATATCCTAAGATTACTGAACGAACTAAGCAAGAAGGACATGTTGTTGCAAACCATACAATGCATCACAATAAAGGGACGAAAATTTCATTTAAAAAGTATAAAGACTCAATTGATGAAACTTCTAAATTAGTCTCCAACAATCTATTTCGTCCTCCTTATGGGAGAATTACAGCATTAGATTCGTTTCGAATTAATAAAGAATATAAAATAATCATGTGGTCCTGGCTTTCTTACGATTTTGATAGGAATGTATCCATTGAAAAAATACTAGAAAAAGCTAAAAAACAAATCAAAGCAGGAGACATTATTGTACTTCATGACAACATCAAAACCTTTGATCGATTAAAATTACTTTTACCAGAAATAATAAAAATTATAGAAGATAAAAAGCTAACTTTTGAAGTAATAAACTCTTAAATTAATATTAGAATCAAACAAATGCAAAACTATTGGAACGAAGGTGGCAGAGCGGAGTCGAAGCTACTTTCTTTTAAAAACCGGCACAGTAGAACAAGGTTCACCATACATGATGCTCTTCACAACAGGTTGGAGATGTTGAATCAACGTAACCATTGAAAAATCAGGAGCAGGAATATCAGAACAGCCTTTTACAATTACTCTTCCATCGATATATTCATCTAATGGTTCATTGAAAATAGCAGTTTTAATCAATTGCTTTTGAAGATCTAATTTATTTCCGACAATGTATGTTTTAGCAATACCTTCTATAGCAGATGCTATAAGCATATAAGCCCAAGTTGGAACGAATGCATCAGCAGAACAATGAATAAAAATGGCTCTATTTTCAAATTGTTTCCAATCATTTTCTTTGATCCAATTTCTAAAATCTTTTTCTTTTAAAACTAAACCTTGCCATAATTGTTCAGCTAAATCAATACCAATAATTACCTCTTTAGGATTAAATTTAGCTAAATCTAAACTGATTAAACCACTGTCTTTTACTTTATTGATTATTTCTTCCATTGTTCAAAAATGTACTGTAAAAATAAGGAAATTTCATGGGAATAATTCAATATTAAAAAAGTCGAATCATTCGTGCAGAGGGAAACCTAATAATTTATGCATAGCGAAGTCGAAGCATGTCATCTTGTCACTAAAAAATCAAAGGCATATCTTTTGACAATCAACTGTATGCAAAAACAGAAAAACCATCCATTTGGTTCAACTTTAGAAGCAATTTTGTACCCAACATTATTATTAATAGTGATGTGGGTCGTTTTTTGGGCTGAACAATTATTCACTTATAATTTTCATGAATTAGGTGTTTTACCAAGAAATATTTCAGGATTAAAAGGAATAATCTTTATGCCTTTAATTCATTCAAAGGCAGACTTTGCGCACATCATCAATAATTCGGCCCCTACGTTTATTTTATTATCTGCATTGGTATATTTCTACCGTGAAATTGCTTTGAAAGTCTTTATTTTTAGTTGGATTTTCACAGGTTTATTTGTCTGGATATTAGCAAATGATAAAGGAGGATATCATATTGGAATGAGTGGTGTTATTTATGCCTTGGCCAGTTTTCTGTTTGCAAGTGGTGTTTTGAGAAGGTTTTTGCCCCTTCAAGCTATTTCAATGTTTGTGGCATTTATGTATGGAGGAATGGTTTGGGGAATTTTACCAATGGAAGAAAAAATTTCGTGGGAAGGACATTTATCAGGAATGGTCATGGGAATTGTTTTTGCCTTTTATTATAAAAATGAAGGTCCAGTTCGACCTAAATATCAATACGAAATTGAGAAAGAAATGGGAATTGAGCCTCCTGATTTTGAAGCAATCTTAGCAGAAAAAATTAGGTTAGCTGAATTAACCGAACAAGAGGCTTTGTTGGTAAATGAACAACACCATCAAAATCATTTAAATCACCCTCATCATCAGCGAGTAGTTTACCATTTTGTTCCAAGAGAGAAAGAAATTAAAGATTTATCTTCGGATGGTAACGCTCAGTAATTATTCCATTTCCTTTTGAAGTTTCTTCCCATGAATCAATTTCAAAAGAAATACAAATGTATTCACACGTACTCAAATCATTAAACTCTCCTGTGAAATAACTCGCTAAGTCAGATAATCCATTATTATGACCTATAATAAATAAATCTTCATTCTGTTTTTGCTCCCAAATTAAAGATAATAATTTAGGACTTTCAGCTAAATAAAGTTTATCTAAATATTTAATTTTTTTGAATTCATTTCCCTCATTTACTATATTAATTGTTTGCCTTGTTCTTGCCGCATCTGAACAATATATATGTATAGGTTGAAAGTTTTTTGATTTAAAGTAAAGAGCTATATTTTCAGCCTGTAAAATACCTTTTTGCATTAATTTTCGATCGAAATCTTTCCCGCTTTCTGAAAAAGGCTCTGTTTTAGCATG
>CALPUT020000015.1 GCA_943326825.2 Chryseobacterium gleum
CTCTTGCTACTCCGATATGTCCCATTGCATCAGCTCTATTTGGAGTTAATCCGATTTCGATTTCATAATCATCTTCTAACTCAAAATATGTTGCTGCTTTTGTTCCAATTTCAATCGCTGGATCTAACACTAAAATTCCCGCATGAGATTCACCTAAACCAAGTTCGTCTTCAGCACACAACATCCCTTGAGACTCAACTCCACGAATTTTAGATAATTTGATTTTAAAAGCCTCTTCTGGTTTTGGATAAAGTGTACAACCAACAGTAGCAACAATTACTTTTTGTCCGGCAGCAACATTTGGAGCTCCACATACAATTTGTAATGGTTCTCCTGAACCTATATTGACAGTCGTAACTTTTAATTTATCAGCATCTGGGTGTTTTTCACATGTCAGTACTTCTCCTACAACTACACCTTCTAATCCACCTTTAACAGCTTCAATTTTTTCAACGCTTTCTACTTCAAGTCCTGTATCCGTTAAGATTTTATCCATTTCTTGCGGCGTTACAGATGTATTAACGTATTGCTTTAACCAGTTGTAAGATACTTTCATGCTACTAAATTTTTACTCGATTTTTAAAATCAATGCGAATTTAATGAATCTGAGGGAAATGAAGGTTTTATGAAGGGTAGAAATAAAAAAATATTTTGTGAGATTGTTTAAGAGTGATTTTAAATGGGTGATGTTTGAATTTCACAAAGTGGTAATGATTATAAGGGGAAAGGTGTTTCTAACGGTTAGAAACGGCTTTAAACCAAGTTAAATTACAAAGATGATCGAAAAAATAATTTTGATCGAAAACCCAGTGTTTATAAGCTCAAAGGTGATTCTAACGGATAAAAACGACTATTCCCAAATATTTTTCCCAAAACCTCTTTTAAGAAATCAACTTTTTTCTTAAATTCAATAGAGTATTAAATAATTTAAACACTCAAAATCATGTGCAAAAAATCAACTAACAATCTAGATCGCAATTGTTTAATTTGTGAGAAATCCATTTTTGGAAGAGCCGACAAAGTTTTTTGTGGGATTCAATGTAAAAATAAATATCACTCAGAAGTGAGGAGAACAACCAAATCAATCAGCTCGGAGACTTTTAAAATTTTAAATAGAAACTGGACGATAATTACGAATTTAATGACCGATCAAGGAGAAAAGATTATTGTCAAAAAGCTGACTTTACAACGCTTAGGATTTGACTTTTCTACCATAACGAATATTCATCAGAAAAATATGTTTATCAACTTTGGAATTTATAATTACACCTATTATATTGGAAAAAATGACAATGTTATAATCTTTAAAGATAAAGAACACTCGGAAATTTCACCATTTATTTTTAAGCGATTGTTGCAGCGATTTCCAATCCAAAGCCATTAAAAAAGAAAATTAACCTTTAACACATTTATTTATCATTCTGTGAATCATAAAATTGTAATTTCACAATCGATTATTATATAAAATGAGATTATTACTTTTTTTAAGTTGTTTTCTATTTAGTTTACAAGCTAATACTCAAGAAAATTTCACAATTAGTGGAACATTGACAAATGGTTCTACGGGTGAATTATTGATTGGCGCTCAAGTTTTAGTTCCTTCAATTCAACTTGCTGTTTCATCGAATAATTATGGATTTTATTCTTTATCAGTTCCCAAAGGAGTTTATATTATTGAATTTAAGTCAATAGGGTTGACTGACAAAAAAATGGAATTGGATATTAATCGAAACACTGAATTAAATATAGAACTTCAAGTAGCGGAAAAAAACCTAGAAGAAGTTCAGATCAACGCTAAGAAAGGAGAAAATGTCAATAGTACCAAAATAGGTCAAATGGCGCTTGAAATTGAGGATATTAAACTTTTACCAGCTTTTATGGGAGAAGTGGATGTACTTAAAACTATTCAATTACTTCCGGGAGTTTCGTCTGTAAGTGAAGGAGGACAAGGTTTTTATGTCCGTGGTGGTGGACCAGATCAAAATTTGGTTTTATTAGATGAGGCAATTGTCTATAATCCGTCTCACTTATTTGGTTTTTTCTCTGTTTTTAATTCGGATGCTGTAAAAAGTGTTAATCTAACCAAAGGAACAATGCCTGCTAATTTCGGAGGAAGAATGTCTTCTGTTTTAGAAGTAAATATGAACGAAGGGAACAGTAAAAAATTCAAAGTTAAAGGTGGACTTGGATTAATTTCCTCAAGATTAACAGTCGAAGGGCCAATCAAAAAAGACAAAGGATCATTTATTATTTCTGGTAGAAGAACCTATATTGATGTTTTAATGAAAGGCTTGATCCCTAAGAAATCTGCTTTTTCTGGTTCTGGATACTATTTCTATGATTTTAATTTCAAGGCAAATTATAAACTAGGAAAGAAAGACAAACTTTTTTTAAGTGGTTATTTCGGGAAGGATAAGTTTTTTTACGATAATAAAAATGATAATTTCTTGGTGGATATGCCTTGGGGAAATAGTATTGCATCATTGAGATGGAATCATGTTTTTTCAGGTAAACTTTTTATGAACGTCAGTTCGACATATACAGGTTATCAATTCAGTTTTGGATCACAACAAGATCAATTTAAATTTAGACTTTCTTCAAGTATTAGTGATATTGGGAGTAAAGTAGATTTCTCTTATTTTCCAAATGACAGACACAAAATTAAATATGGATTAAGTTACATTTATCATACTTTTATTCCAACGAGTGTTGCAATTTCTGCTGAAGAAGTTGACTTTGATATGGGAAAACCACAGAAAATTTTCAGTCACGAATCGGCTATTTATTTCACAGATGATTTTGATGTCTCAAATCGTTTTCGCTTGAATTTTGGATTACGTTATAGTTTTTACCAACAAACAGGACCTTTTACTCGCTATATTAAAGGGACAATTGGCCATTCAGATACAACGATTACTTATTCAAAAGGAGAAATCATTAAATTTTATCAAGGTTTAGAACCAAGAATTTCAGCTCGATTTACATTAACTGAAAACAGTTCAATTAAAGCAGGATATTCAATCAACAATCAATATGTTCATTTGACTTCGATGAGCGCCGTTTCTTTACCAACAGACATTTGGTATCCAAGTACTTCAATTGCAAAACCTCAAAAAGGTTGGCAAGCAACTGCAGGTTATTTCCAAGATTTTTTCAATGGGAAAATAGAAACTTCTGTTGAGATTTATTATAAAGGAATGAATAATTTAATCGAATTTAAAGAAGGTGTTTTACCAACTGATAATGTGAAAGATAATACGGATAATTTATTAACTTTTGGAAAAGGATGGAGTTATGGAGCTGAATTTTTTATCAAACGTAAAATTGGTAAACTGACGGGTTGGATAGGTTATACATGGGCTAAAACAGAACGTAAATTCCCTGAAATAAACGGAGGAAAAGTCTATCCAGCAAAATATGACCGAAGACATGATTTATCAGTTGTTGCAACCTATAAAATGAATGAGCGATGGGTGTTTAGTTCAACATTTATTTATGCTACTGGAAATACGTTGACGCTTCCAACAGCATGGTATGTTCAAGATAACAGCTTATTATTTGATTATGGAGCTCGTAATTCAACTCGAATGGCACCTTACCATCGACTAGATATTTCTGCGACACTTTATGGGAAAACATATAAAATCAGGAAAAATGATCAAGGAGAGAGCGAAAAGATTCCTAAAAAATACAAGAGTAATTGGTCGTTCTCAATTTACAATGTCTATAATAGAGCAAATCCTTTTTTCTTATATGTTGATAGTAATGGAGATCTGTTTAAAGGTAATTTTAATATGAAAGTGAAACAAGTTACTTTGTTTCCAATCATACCAAGTTTTACATGGAATTTTGAATTTTAAAAAGCTATGATGAAAAAAGTAATTTACTTTATTGGAAGTGTTTTTCTTCTTTTTAGTTGTACAAAAGAAGTTCAAATAGATATTCCTGGTTACGAAGAAAAAATCGTGATTGATGGGAATATAGAAACTGGACAACCTCCAATTGTATTGATTTCAAAATCAAATGATATTTATTCTCCTACTGATTTAAATTCTTACTTAAATAGCTTCATTTCAGGCGCAATTGTAACGGTTAGTAATGGAACAACAACCATTCAATTAGATCAAATTTGCACGGATAATTTACCTCCTGGTACAGAACAAATTGCTGCTGATTTATTTGGGATTTCAGTTGATGAATTGGCGAATTTTCATTTATGTGCTTATACTAGTTTTAATCCTTTAATTTGGGGTGAAATAGGTAAAAACTATACGTTAACCGTTACTTATAATGGGAAAACATATACTTCGAGCACATCCATTAATCAACCAACATCTTTGGATTCTGTTTATTGGAAAGCTGAAACTAGTTACCCAGATTATGGCTATTCCTATGCTCGTGTAACAGACAATCCTTCAACCTATGACGCATATTTATGGCAAGTAAAAAGAATCAACATTCAATCTGATGGCAAGCCGAAAGACAATATTTTCACAAAAACATTCAATCCAGTTTTCGATGATGAATTTGTGAGTGGCCTTTCTTTCAATTTCTTTTATGAAAATCCAATGTCATTTGATGACTCGACTGTTCAATCTCAATATAAAGGTTTGTACCACAAAGGTGATTCGGTCGTTATTAAATTTTCTAAAATGAACCAGGATGTATACAATTATTTTGAAAAGAAATATACGCAATTAGCAACTCAAGGAAATCCTTTTGCAACTCCGATTAATATCGTTTCTAATATTTCGGGTGGTGCCTTAGGAATTTGGGCAGGATATTCTCCTTCCTTTGATACACTTTATTGCCATTAATTTCGTTGGACTTATTTTTGATACATTCGATTAAATACTTGAATATGCGTTTTTTATTAGTTGTCTTTTCTCTTTTTGTTTTTTCGTTATTAAAAGCGCAAATAGTTTTTGATAAAACGAAGTTTGATTTTGGTGATTTAACAATGACAAGTGATCGATTTGTAGACATTAAAATAACCAATAAAAGTGTCAAAAAAGGATATATTCTAACCATCAAAAAACCTGCAGATGTGGTGTATATTGTGAATGGTCAATTCATGGATAAAGACAGTTCTTTAACTTTAAGATGTCAAGTAAATCCTATGAAGAAAGGCCGATTCACCTATGAAATTTCAATTTTCACAAGCGATAAAGGAGAAGCTACTATTATTAAATTAACAGGAAACCTTAAAGAATTTTCACCTGAAACTACTAATTATCTTCAAGCATGTCCAGATTTCAATGCTAAGAAACCAGATAAAAATGCCACCGATTACGAAGTAACGATTGTCACAATTGACAAAGAAACGAAAACAATTCTCTCCGAATCAACTGTTACAATGATTCAAAATGGTCGACCAACAACGGCTTTTAAAACAGATAAAAAAGGGCAGTTTACCAGAAAATTCCCATTAGGATTTAGTTATTTCTATGCAACTCACGATGGATATTTTCCAACCGAAATGGGGGCTTACATTAATTTCCAACGAAATTATGTCATGATCGAACTTGAAAAAAACAAAACAATTGAAGAACCAATAATTGCTCCGACAAAAGAAGATAAACCTGTAATAGATTCGACTACAACTCCAGTAGAAATTGAATTGAATTTAGAAAAAGAATTAGCACAACAAACGACAACACCAACAATAGAAGTAAACGTTGTAGGTTTTAATGAGCTTGATAAAAATAATTTCGATGCATCCTTATTTAAGCCTGTAAACATCGTGTTTGTATTAGATATTTCAGCTTCAATGCAAGCAGGAGAGAAGATGGAATTGATGAAATATTCGTTAAATAAGTTAGTAGAAATGCTTCGACCTCAAGATCAGATTACGTTGGTGACCTATTCAACTGATGCGAGAGTTTTATTGGAAACCATTCATGGAGATCAAAAAGATGAAATTTTCAAAAAAGTAGATGAATTAAAAGCTGCAGGTTTAACAGCTGGAGGAGATGGAATCAAATTAGGTTATAAGCAGTCATTAAGACATTATTTAAATGATGGAGTAAATCATTTGGTCGTTATTACTGACGGGGCTTTTAATCGAAATTCAGGTGATTACAAAAAGGCGATAAAAAAGTATAAGAAAAAAGGAGTTAACATGTCTGTTGTTGGGGTTCAAAACAGTGAAAAAGACAAAGTGAATATGGAGGAAGTCGCTAATTTGGGAGGAGGAAGATATATTCCAATTTACAAATTAGTTGATGCTCAAAACAACTTAAAACAAGAAATTCGATATATTGCTTTTAGAAAGTAGATAGATATAATTTTGAAATAATAAAGTTAGAAGAGGCAAATAATTTACTTCTTTACTAAGAGTGCATTATAATCTTCTAACAACTTCAAATACTTATCTTTCCAGAATTCGACCGTGTTTTCGGGAGTTGAATAATTTGTTTCCCTAGATTCTACAAAGACACTTTTCTTGAACCCTCTAACTTCATCTGTGAAATCATAATGAATTATTTCACCAATTTGTATCACTAAATCCAAAGAAACAGAGCTATTATCAAACATTTGGTACATCCATCTTCTACTTTTACCGAGCTTTAAAGCCAGTTTAGTAATTGAATAACCACTTTGATGTATAGCATTTTTAACTATTTCTCCCCTGTGTTGCATATGTGCAAATATGGAGCGAATAATGCGCTTTATTTTTCTCCATTAGTTCTCATTATTGTGTAATTTTTTATATTTTTGAGAAAAAAATGCTTTAAACTTAATTTAAACCTTGAAAAAAATGGACTTAATACAACTAAATATCGAATCAAAATCTTAAAAACAATATATTATGGCGATTAATTTACAAAAAGGTCAAAAAATTGACGTTGGTTTAAGTAAAATAACTATTGGTTTGGGATGGGATCCAAACGAAGGAACTGGTTATGACTTTGATCTAGATGCTTCTGCTATTATGATAAATTCAAATAGAAAATTAGTTTCTGAAAATCATTTCATTTTTTATAACAATCTTACATCTCCTGATGGAGCATTAACTCATACAGGTGACGATCCTTCGGGAGGTAACAGTGACGGTGATGATGATGAATCAATTATTGTTGATTTGGATAAAGTTTCAAATGATGTTCAAGAAATTTTATTTGTTGTAACAATAGCAGATTTTGAGACTAGAAAACAAAATTTTGGTCAAGTACGAAATTCATATATAAGACTTCTAGACAATTTAAAAAATGAAGAAGTAGCAAAATATGAATTAGGTGAAGATTTTTCAATCGAAACAGGTGTAGAGTTTGGAAGACTTTATAGAAAGGATGGGAATTGGAAATTTGAAGCATCTGGAATTGGATACAAGGCTGATTTAGGATTCTTTTTAGAAAAATATTATAACGGAACTATTATAAAATAACCTAAATAAATGGCGATTAATTTACAAAAAGGTCAGACAATTGACCTAAGGAAAAACGACAGAGGAGAAAATGTTTATGACTTATCACAAGTAACTATTGGATTAGGTTGGGATGTTAAACAGACAAAAACAGGATTCTTTGGGAAATTATTAGGTGGAAAAGAGGAAGAATATGATTTAGATGCTATTGCATTTCTTTTAGACTCTAATGATAAAGTTGCTAATTTAGGAAGAACGGTGTCTAAAGGTAGTCAACAAATAGGATTATACGAAGGTGATATAATTTTCTTTAACTCTCTAAAGCATCCTTCAGGTCAAATATGGTTAACAGGAGATAATAGAACTGGAGCAGGTGATGGAGATGATGAACAAATCATAGTTCGATTAAATACATTAGATGAAAAATATCAAAAGATTGTATTTCTAGTAACAATTTATCAAGGGAGGCAGAATAATCAACATTTTGGTAAAGTTGAAAACGCATTCATTCGTGCTGTTGATGCAAAAGGTAAAGAAATTGCAAAATTTAGTTTATCAGGAAATGAGTCAATGAATGGAAAGTGTTCAATGGTTTTTTCAGAATTATATAGACATAATGGTGAATGGAAATTTAGAGCAATTGGAGAAGCTAATCAAACAGATTCATTTGTAGATTTATTAAAAAGATATACATATTAAATTATGAGAAGACTACCTGTTTACTTATTACTTGATTGTTCAGGATCAATGATGGGAGAGCCGATAGAGGCTGTAAAAAATGGTGTACAAGTTATGGTTAGTACTTTACGTAATAATCCACAAGCTATTGAAACAGCATTTATTAGCATAATAACTTTTGATAGTTCTGCAAGACAAATAATACCATTAACGGAATTATCAAATTTTCAAATGAGAGATATCCAAGCAACTGGAACAACATCATTAGGAGAAGCATTGAAAATATTATCTAATTGTATTGATACTGAAGTTGCTAAAACGACACCTGAAACAAAAGGTGATTGGAAACCTTTAGTATTTATTATGACTGATGGAATGCCAACTGATGATTGGAAAAGTGGTTTAGCTGAATTTCAGAAAAGAAAAACTGGTATTGTAGTAGCTTGTGCTGCTGGTAATAATGCTGACACTGAAGCTCTAAAATCAATAACTGACAATGTTGTAAGTCTAGCAACAGCTGACACACAAAGCATTGGTAAATTTTTCCAATGGGTAACTGCTTCAATAGGAGTTTCATCAACTAGAGTGGAAGATAGTGGAAAAGAAGTTGGAGGATTAAATGAATTGCCCCCACCTCCATCTGAATTGAATATTGTTGTTTAAAATCAAATTATGGTTGAAAGTTTTCAAGAACAAATAGAAAAAAAGACTGATACGGAATTGGCAGATATAATAATTGATAGTCATAGATATCAAAAAGAATTTATTGATTTAGCAGAATTAGAAATCAAAAAGAGAAACATACCAATAGATTCAATTTTGGAATTAAGAATTAAAAATCTAAAAATTCAAGATGAAAATCTATCGATAGGAGATAAAGGGAGTCCTTTTTGGATTTCAATAGGTTTCATAGGATCAATATTAGGAGGTATATTTTCAATTTTCTTAGGCTATTCATATGCTTTTTCAAAAAGAAAAAATTCAATTGGAAAAGAATTTTATGTTTATGATCAATCTACAAGAAAATATGGAACCATAATGTTTTATCTAGGTCTTTCAATTTTTGGTTTAATATTAATCAGTACGATTTTTTAATGAGAAGATTACCCGTCTATTTTTTGTTAGATACTTCAGGTTCAATGTTTGGGGAGCCTATTCAAGCATTGAATAATGCTTTGAGTGGGATGATTCATTCATTAAGAGCTGATGCACAGGCCCAAGAGACATTATGGATAAGCATAGTAACTTTTGAAAGAGAAGTTAAGGAAATTGTTCCTTTGATTGATTTACAATCATTTCAATTACCAGAAATCACTTGTCCTCAAAGCGGACCTACTTTTACAGGGAAAGGTTTAGAATTAATTTATCAAAAAATAACGAAAGAAATTCGAAAGGGTTCTCCAGAACAAAAAGGTGACTGGCGACCTTTATTATTTGTATTTACTGATGGTAAACCAAGTGATTTACAATTGTATCGTGAAATGATTCCTAAAGTAAAGCAATTAAATTTTGGAACGATAATCGGTTGTGCTGCTGGAAAATTAGCAGATGATTCGATGTTAAAAGAATTATGTGATACTGTAGTTCATATTGATACTGCTGATTCAACAACTTTGAGACAATTTTTTAAATGGGTTTCTGATACCATTGAACAAGGTAATAAGAGTATGGGGACTACTGATCAAGTTTCTTTACCACCAGCTCCAACAGAAGAATTTAATATAATTTAAAATGAGTAATTCAAAGGAAGAAGAAAGAGCATATAAAGATATGATTATTGGTATGCTTTGGTTTTTAGGAGGTTTTATATTAACTGTGTTAGAAACAGGAGCTATATTTTGGGGAGCAATGGCTTATGGCATTATAAAGTTTATTAAAGGTTTATCAAATAAAATAGCAGGTGTTTAAAATAATTTTTTCAATAATAATTATCTGTTTGTTTTTATACTCTAAACTAACTCCTTATATGGATAGATTAGATGTAAAATATAAAAAAGCTTTTAATTTTTTTCAAACTTTTTTCAAACCAATTTTGGAATTTTTAAGAATCATTTTTAAACCTTTTCAAGTTGGAAATGGATTGTCAATAGATATGGCTCAGCTAGTATTATTAATAATATTATTAATTTTTATTATAGTATGAGAATAGAGCTTCATTTTGGTGATATAACTGAATTAAATACAGATTGCATTGTAAATGCAGCAAAACCTTCTTTGCTAGGGGGAGGTGGGGTTGATGGTGCAATTCATAAAAAAGCTGGTTCAAAATTAAAGGAATATTGTAAAAGTTTGCGAGGTTGTGAAATAGGAGAAGCAAAAATCACACCTGGTTTTGAATCATATTCAAAATTTATAATACATACAGTAGGGCCTAGGGTCTCATTGTTTAATTTGCAAGTGGGAGAGGAAGAAATAGAAAAATTAAAACAATCGTATTTAAACTCTTTAAAATTAGGGTCAAAAAACAAATTTAATGATTTAGTGTTTTCTAATATTTCAACTGGCTCTTATGGATTCCCGAAGGATTTGGCTGCAAAAATCTCTTTTGAAATAGTTGCAAATTTTTTAAATGAAAATCAATACCCTAAAAAAGTAACTTTTTGTTGTTACGATATAGACAATCTGCAATCATATGTAGATGTAATAAAAAGAAAATTATGAGTAGAAGATTACCAATCTATTTTTTAATAGATATATCAGAATCAATGGTTGGAGAACCAATTCAACAAGTTGAAGAAGGAATAGCAACCATAATACAAACATTAAAAACTGATCCAAATGCTCTGGAAACAGTTTGGATTTCAATTATAATTTTTGCTGGTCAACCAAAAACATTGGTTCCATTACAAGAAATTATTACTTTTTATCCGCCAAGATTTCCTATTGGAGGAGGGACTTCTTTGAGTAAAGGACTTGGTCATTTAATGTATGAATTAAGAAAAAATCAAATATTAACAACTCCAGAAAAAAAAGGTGATTGGAAACCAATTGTATTTTTATTTACGGATGGGGTTCCAACAGATGATAGTAAAAAAGCTATTGAAGAATGGAAAAAAAATTGGCAGAGAACTGCTAATATGGTTGCTGTTTCATTTGGAGAAGAAACAGATACCAAGTTATTAGGTCAACTTACAGAAAATGTATTACACTTCAAAAACGCTGATAAAGAAGCATATAAACAATTCTTTAGATGGGTAACAGATTCTATTAAAACAAGTTCTGAAAGTGTTGAAAATAATTCGACAGGTTTTGAGTTGTCGAAAATAGATGGAGATACTTTATCGAAAATTGATTTAACTAAAAATCAAGAAATAAGTAATCCATACGTTGATAACAATTATGTTGTGTTATCGGCAAAGTGTCAAAATACTAAAAGACCTTATTTAATGAAATACAAGAAAAATATTTCATCGAACAATTTCGGAGGACTGGAATTAGACACACTTGCTTATCGTTTAGTTGGTGCTTATCAAGTAGATAATACATATTTTGAGTTATCTGATGATTCTGTTTCAAATTTAAAAATTAATACAAACGAATTAATTGGAGCTCCAACATGTCCTTGTTGTGGAAATCAATTTGCTTTTGCAGCATGTCAATGTGGAAAAATTCATTGTATTGGTGATGAGGAAGTAAGCGAATGCCCTTGGTGCGGTAATCAAGGGAAATATGGAGCTTCGGGAGAAGGAGGTTTTGATGTAAATAGAACTCAAGGATAAAGATGGAAGTTTTTGACTACATATTTTCGCTTCTTAAAAATAAAGGGAAACTAACATCAGATGAAAAAACAGAGGTTTTACAGAATTTTTCCGAATCGATTGAAACCATAACTCTTGTTAATGAAATAATTGAAAATCAGAATCGAATTATGAAAAGTTGGGAAATTAAAACAAGAATAGAAGATATTAAACGCATGTCATTTCCTATTCAAAATGGTACGGTTGGTAAAGCGTATACTTCTAAAATAGATTTTAAGACATTAAATATTACAGATTTAATTTTTGAGGAATTTCAAGGGCTAGAAGAAATAGGGTTATCATTTAATAAAATAGATGATGCAATAGAAGGTGTTCCGATAGAAAGTGGAGAAAATAAAATTAAATTTCTTTTTAAAGTTGATGGAGAACTAGAGACTACTGAACCTAATGTGAAAGAGTTTTCAATAATAATTAATCCAGATCCTAAAACTTTATGGAAAGATATTGAAAGTGATAAGAGTGATCCTTTTTGGAAAGATGATAATGTTTCAATACTTGATATTGTTGGAGATAAGAAAATTGTAGTTGCTTCTAAAAGAGGGCGAAGTCATGCAAATGTAGGTTCGTATAGAGATGATGATTTTGCGTATAAATACTTTAACAATTCTGGATGGACTGTAGTTGCAGTTAGTGATGGTGCAGGAAGCTATTCTTTATCAAGAAAGGGTTCAGAAATTGCTTGTAATGCAGTTGTAGAATATTTTGAAAAGCATTCTGATATTGATCTACATAAAGAATTTGAAGATAAATTATTAGAATTTGATATGTCAAGAGATGAGGTATTATTAAATGAGATACAAATTCTTGCTAAAAAAAACTTATACAAAGCGACTGTTTTTGCTCATAATGAGATTAAAGAATTTGCGGATAAATTAGCACTTGATAAACCTGAATTATTCAATAATTCAAAAGCAAAATCTCCTTTAGATTATTTTCATTCAACCTTAATTTTTACACTGTTTAAAAAGTTTGATTTTGGTTATCTAGTTTTGACTTTTGGCGTTGGAGATTGCCCAATTGCGGTAGTTAATAAAGATAGGACGATTACTTCTTTAATGAATTGGTTAGATGTTGGAGAATTTGGAGGTGGAACGCGTTTTATAACGCAGCCAGAAATTTTCCATTCTGAAAGTAATCCAATGGCAACACGTTTTAATTTTCAAATTTTCCCGGATTTTAGTTATTTATTTTTAATGACAGATGGGATTTACGACCCAAAATTTGTGGTAGAAGCTAATCTTGAGAAAAATGAAAAATGGCAGGAGTTTATTTCTGATTTAGAGGGAAATAATGATGATAAATCAAAAGTGAATTTTAATTATGATAATGAAAAAATAGATATTGAACTTTCGAATTGGATGGATTTTTGGAGTCCTGGAAATCATGATGATAGAACATTAGCAATTATTTATTAAGATGACTACAAAAAGTGTAAATTCGATAATTACGCAAGGAAAATCGTATCAATATATTGATAATGGAGAACCAATGCGTGGTGGAGTTAAAGATGTTTACTTTAGCCCTGATAAAAGTTATGTAGTAGCTTTTTATAGAGATCCACAAGATTTTAATTCAAAAGAACGATTAAAAAGAATTGTAACAACTTATTATGATTCATTTTTTAATAGAGAGGGGGGTGAATATTGGAAAACTATTTATTGTTGGCCAACAGATGTGATTGAACAAGGTGACTTAACAGGAATTATAGTACCTTCTTATAGTTCTAATTTCTTCTTTAAAAAGGGTTTTTTAAATAATGACACTTTAAATGGGAAAGAAAAAAACGGAAAATGGTTTGCTAGTGCGAAATTTAGGGTAAAAGATTCTAAAACTAAATTAGATCCATTTGAACTAGGAAATTGGTTAAGTTATTTTCAAGTATGTGTAAATATTGCTCGTGGTGTAAAAAGATTACATGCAGCAGGATTAGCACATTCTGATTTGTCATATAATAATGTTTTAATTGATCCAGTTACAAAGACAGCTGCAATAATTGATCTTGACGATTTAGTGGTGCCAAATCTTTTTCCCCCAAGTGTTATAGGTACAGCCGATTTTATTGCGCCTGAAGTAATGTCAACAAAACATCTCTCAACAACAGATCCAAATAGAAAATTACCTAAAAGAGAGACGGATTTACATGCTTTAGCTGTATTAATTTATATGTATTTATTATATCGACACCCTTTAAGAGGAGGTCAATATTTTGGTCAAATAGATGAAACAGAAGAAGAAAACTTGATGATGGGTGAAAAAGCACTTTTTGTTGAGCATCCTTCTAATGATAAGAATAGAAATTTTAAACGTGAGTATGGTGACAATCTTGCTAAATTTTCGCCTTGGACAGATTTAAATAAAACACCTTATACGATCACTGGTCCTTATTTAAAAGATCTATTTGAACAAGCATTTATAAAAGGTTTGCATAATCCTATGGAGAGACCACCTGCTGTAATGTGGGAAGAGGCACTAATTAAAACAAACGATTTAAAGCTTCAATGTAGTAATTCTCAATGTGATCAAAAATGGTTTATTTACAATAACACAATAGACACAAGATGTCCATTTTGTAATACAAAATACAGTCAATCTATTCCGATTTTAGATTTCTATTATCAATTTAGAGAAGGAGTTTGGAAACCTGAAAATCAACGATTAGTGATTTATAATCAAACAACCCTTCATAAATGGCATTCAAATAAAAATGTATTAAGAAATGAAAGATTAACAACCCAAGACAAAATTAGAGATGGGTATTTTTCATTTCACAATCAAAAATGGGTTTTCGTAAATGAAAAATTAACATCATTAAAAGATGTATCAGAGGACAAAGAAATACCCGTTGGTTCAATGGTAGAATTATTAGAAGGTAAAAAACTTTTACTTTCTAAAGAAGAAGGTGGAAGAATAGTAATAGTATCAATAGCAAATAAATAAATAAATGAACGAATTAATACAACAAATTTTAGACAATCCAGGAGCATCTTTAGGTATCATTGGAAATTTAGTAATTATCGAAAGTTTACTTTCAGTTGATAATGCAGCAGTTTTAGCAACAATGGTAATGGATTTACCAGAAAAACAAAGAGAAAAAGCATTAAAATATGGTATTTGGGGAGCTTATATTTTCCGTGGTTTAGCGATGATTTTTGCTTCTTTATTAATAAAAATTTGGTGGTTAAAACCAGTAGGTGGCCTATACTTATTATATCTTGTTTATGGTTATTGGAAAGGTAAACAAACTGAAACAAAAGAAGATGATATAGTTGATAAAAAATCAAATTGGTTATACAGAGTTACAGTTGGCTCATTAGGGAGTTTTTGGGCAACTGTTTGTTTAGTAGAATTAATGGATATGGCTTTTTCAATTGACAATGTATTTGCAGCAGTAGCTTTTACACCAAATATCATTTTAGTATGTATTGGAGTGTTCATTGGAATACTTGCGATGAGATTTATAGCTCAATGGTTTGTTAAATTAATGGAAAAATATTCATTTTTAGAAACAGCAGCATTTATTGTTATTGCAATTTTAGGTATTAAATTAACATTATCCCTAGTTGAGCATTTTTCTCCAAAAAGTGAGCTAGCAATATTCTTAAAAGGAGAGACAGCTGATATAATAATGTCAATTACAACTGTATCCATATTTTTTATCCCAATTTTAACATCAAGATTTTTTAACTTTCCAAAGAAAAATGATTAATAAAATCCTATCCCTCAAAATTATTTCGCAGGGATAGGTTGAATATAAATATATGAATTTTACTATTAAAATACTTTTATCTCTCCTGCTTTTCCTTTGCTTAGCAGACATGCCCTACAGCTATTTCCAATTTGTACGTTTTGCAAGTTGTATTGCCTTTGCATATTTTGCTTATCAAGCGAATGGAAAAGAAGAAAAAGCGACAACAATCATCTATATTGTATTAGCTATTTTATTTCAACCATTTTTGAAAATTTCATTAGGTAGAGAATTGTGGAACATTGTTGATGTAATTGTTGGGGTAGGATTATTGATTTCATTAATTAAAAATAGAAATGAAAAGTAAAATAAATATTAGATTAAAAATATTCCTTACGATATTTTCAGTTTCATTTATCTTTTATTCATATAGTCAAGATGAGAGACCAATCGTTCTTCCAATAAAAGAAGCTATTAAAAAAGGACTAATAGAATTAAAAATAACTGGTGCCTATGATTCCCAAATCTATGAAGAAATTGTCGATTTAGATGATGTTCATTTTGGGAAATGTATGGCTATTGTATTAAAGAGTAATACTGATTCTATGATTTCCGTCAAAATAGAATGTGGAATAGAGTTAATTCCATTTGATTCTTCTTTTCAAACAATGATCGTTACCAAAACGGTTGAATTACCTTTGTATCCGGGCCAAATTTATGCTACAAGATTTTATGCAATGTGTGGTCAAATTCACGACAATGCACCCTATATTGAAACGACATATCGAGTAGGGGGGTTAGCGAATAAAAACACAGTGAGACTAGCAAGTTATTTTGAAAAGAATTTGATTCAGAATATGGCAGCTCAACACGCTTTGTGGGCATACACAGATAATGTTACTTTTCAGGAGCTAAAAAAATATGGAGCAGATAGTTTAACAATTTCTTTATCAAATAAAATCTTAGATGATTTATCGATAAAAACAAGAATTAATCCAAAGAAAAAACGTAAAAAAATATTGGTTGATAGCTCAGTTAAGGTAGAATTTTATGTATTATATTTAATTGGAGCAATGTTTTTATTGATCGTATTTCTGATGATGTTTTTCTATTTTAGAAGTCGAACTATTAAAAAACAATAATTTTAATTTTATGCCAACCCTCTGTATTTCTCAAAACATTGAAAACCATCCTACACTCCAAAAATTTGTACATGCGTTACTAACACAAGATATTGAATTGGTAAAATCTTGTTTAGCAAAAAATGGAAGTTTTGAAGTTCAAGATAAAAAACTAGACACAAAAGAACGCAAAATCAGAGGGTTTATAAATTGGTTTGGTCCTATTTTGAGAGATACGAAAATAGAACATGTTAAATTCGATCAATGTTTGCATTGCAAAATTGGAAATACTGTTTTGATTATTAATAATGGGTATTTACCCCGATTATTAAAAGACAATTCTGAACGTTCAAAAACAGGATTAATGATACAAATAGAAGACGATTTGATTTCGGTAATTAAATTCTGTTTTGTGTTTTTAAAAACGGAAAATAAATACCAATTTGAGAAAATGGTTGATCAATTAAGAAATGGAAGAGCGGAAGGCTTTTTCAATTTTGATTAATTGTCGGTCGTTTCTTTTTTCAAACGGATTAGTTCGAAGAGTAAGAAAATTTCAAAACGAGTCAGTCTAAGTAGTTCTAGAAACGAGAACATATCGAAGCCTGACGACCAACTTTTATTCTAAAATCTCCTTGCCAGAAATGAACTTTTTTCCTAAATTCAATAGGAAAAGACTAACTTATGGCTAAATCGAATAAGAAAATTGAGGTTTTGGGTATTGAAATTTCAATCGTTAATAAAGACA
>CALPUT020000016.1 GCA_943326825.2 Chryseobacterium gleum
GAATAGAAATGGCTAATTTGAAAAAAGCTGAAAAAGCCTATAACGTTGGCGTTATACAGTGCTAATTTAGAAATTGTTATTTTAAAAATTCACCTAAAAGATAAATATTAAGTATGCATTTAGACTGGCAAATTAAACCTTATTCAGAGTTAAACTTAAACGAGTTTCATGATATCATTCGTCTCCGTTTAAAAGCGTTTGTAGTTGAACAAAACTGCACATATCTAGATTTAGATGGTAAAGACAAAAAATGTTATCATTTAATTTGTAGAGATGGCGTTGGAAAAGTTGTTGCTACAGCAAGAATATTGCATCCTGGAATATCATATCCTGAGGTATCGATTGGTCGCGTTGTTATTGATGAATCAATTAGAGGTAATGGTATTGGTCACGAATTAATGAAAAAATGTTTAGCATTCGCTAATGATGAATTTGGGTCAGTTCCAATAAAAATTTCAGCTCAGGAACATTTAGAAAATTATTACTCAAAGCATGGATTTATCCATACAGGAAAATCTTATTTAGAAGATAATATTCCACATATTGAAATGTTATATACACCATTAAACTAAAAAAATGAATCATAAATTTTTAATCGCAAGTTCTGTTTTATTTTTAGTAGCTAGTTGTTCAACTTCAAAAACAACTGGTAATTCTTCAATAGTTTCGACTATAGGATCATCAGTAACACCAAAAGAAGTTATAAAAGACAATCCATACAAAACAATTACAACTTCTTACATGGACAAGTCTGTTCGTCCGCAAGATGATTTCTTTCTTTTTTGTGATGGTGATTGGGTGAAAAATAATCCCGTTCCTTCTACAGAATCAAGATGGGGAAGTTTTAACGAATTGGATAAAGCAAATCAGATTAAATTAACTGAAATACTTGATAAAGCAATAAGCGCGAATGACAAAAAAGGAACTCAAAATCAAATTTTAGGAGATTATTACAGTTCATTTATGAATATGGCTGTTAGAAATCAAAAGGGGACCTCTCCTATTCAAGCTGATTTGGATAAAATCAAAAATATTAAATCAAAACAAGAAATTATTTCTTTCATTTCTGAATCACACAAATATGGTGTAGGAATGTTATTTGGATTTGGTGTTGATCAAGATTTAAAAAATGTTAATCAAAATAGAGCTTACATTGGTCAAGCTGGTATAGGTTTACCAAATTGTGAATACTACATCAAAAAAGATAAAACTGAAATATTGAAAAAATATGAGGAACACATTGTAAAAATGTTTCAAGCTTTAAAATACGATGAAAATTCAGCTAAAGAAATGGCTAAATCTGTTATTACTTTTGAAACATCATTAGCTCAATCAATGATGACACCTGCTGAGAATCGTATTCCTGAAAATACTTACAATCCTCAAAGTAAAAAGGAAATCGACAAAAATTTCGGTAAATTTGATTTTGAATCATATTTAGTTGGAATTGGAAGTCAAAGCTTTGATACAATCATTGTTGGTCAACCTAAATTCATTTTAAAAGTTGCTGATTTGATGGCAAATGAGAAAATGGAAAATTGGAAAAACTATCTATTATGGTCAATGTTGAATCATTATTCAGGTTTATTAAATGATGAATTTGTAAAATTAAATTTCGATTTTTATAGTGGTGTCATTCAAGGTAAAAGTGAAATGAGTCCAATGAATGAACAAGCTATAGATGAAATTACAGGTTTACCAATTGGTGAATTATTAGGTAAAGCTTTCGTTGATATCTATTTTTCTGAAAGTGCTAAAAATAGAGTAGATAAAATGGTAGATAACCTACTTTTAGTTTTCAAACAACGAATTGAAAACCTAGATTGGATGTCTAAAGAAACAAAAGTCCAAGCAACATTGAAATTGAATGCAATTGGTAGAAAATTAGGATTTCCAAATAAATGGGAAGATTACAGTATGTTAAACCTTTCAAAAGAAGATTATATTGCAAACGTTAAAGAAGTTGCTTTATACGCTCACAAAAAGAATTTAGCCGATCTAACAAAACCTGTTGATAAAGCTAAGTGGGGAATGCCTGCGCATATGGTAAATGCATATTATCACCCTCTTTTAAATGAAATTGCATTCCCTGCTGGAATTATGCAACCTCCTTTCTTTGATGTAAATGCTGAAGATGCAGTAAATTATGGAACAATTGGAATGGTAATTGGTCATGAATTCACGCATGGTTTCGATGATATGGGTTCAAAATTTGCTGCTGATGGTTCATTTAGAAACTGGTGGACAGAAGAAGATTTAAAATTATTTGAAGCAAAAACAAGCTTGCTTGGTGCTACTTTTTCAACATTTTGTACTCCTGATGGTCAATGTGTAAATCCAGAATTAACAATGGGTGAAAATATTGCTGATTTAGGTGGCTTAACTTTAGCTTTCAATGCATACAAATTGACAAATGAGTTCAAAGCGAATGAAATCAGAGAAGGATTCACTCCTGCACAACGCTTCTTTATTGCTTATGCTCAATTATGGAAAATTAATTATACAGAAGCGGAATTAAAAAACAGACTAGCAAACGATCCACATTCACCAGGAATGTACCGTGTAAATGGTCCATTAAAAAATTGTCCTGAATTCTTCGAAGCTTTCGGAGTAAAAGAAGGAGATAAAATGAGAAACTCAGCAGATAAAGTTTCGAAAATTTGGTAAAAGAAAAAGGGCTTGAAATATAGCCCTTTTCTTGTTTTTAATTAATATTCAAAAGTACTTTCTTTTGATTTATTCTTTCAACCTTTACCGATTTGCTGTAATTTAAAATTGCATTAATCGTATCATTTTTAGGTTCCATTTTAAACTCTTTGATTTGAGCAACTTGAGAGTATACTTTTAACATAGGCAAAATTCTTTATTTACATTAATAACGCTTTTGTAAATTGTTTATTATAAATTTGTAAAAAAATAGTTCAAACACACTTAGAAAATTGCAAAAACTAATATTAAATATACTTCATTTCTTTTATCCAATTTTTAAAAAATTCATGGATAAACAAAAATATTACTACTTAGTTTGTGGAGGTGGAAATACTGTTTTAGGATTAATTGTTTATTTCATTGGAGATCACTTTTTATTTCATAAAGTTGACATAAACTTAGGTTTTATAGCTTTCAAATCACATATTGCATCACTTTTATTATCTATAATAATCACCTTCCCAATAGGATTTTTATTAAATCGATATATCGTTTGGCATGATAGCAATTTAAACCCTTACAAACAATTGTATCGACACTTTGGATTTGTAGTACTTTTCTCCATAATGAATTATGCTTTATTAAAAATATTTGTTGAATATTTTAATTGGTGGCATTTTCCTAGTCAATTTTTAACAATTTCTATCATTGTTGTTTTCAGTTACTTTGCACAAAAATATATTTCATTTAGAAAAACAACGGAATAATACTAAATTTTCAGATTTCCTATTTTAATAAAACAAACTGATTTATTAAAAATAATTTAACTTTGCATGAAACTAAATGTAAATAACTGGATATGAATTTAAAAAACTACACTTCCATAATAATATTTTCACTATTCTCAAACATCCTTTTTTCTCAGACACAAAGTATTGCTTATCCTAGTGTAGGAAAAGGAGTAGCAACAACCTTTGTTACTGATTATCATTGCTTGGGTATCAATTCTTCAGTATTAGGCTGGGGAACTGGTTATGAGAACAAAAAATTCACAATGGGAACAAGTGAGTTTGGAATGGGTATGTATTCCGATAGTTTAAATTCAGCAGATCTAAAAAAAATATATCGTTCAGCTACAAATAAATTCTTAAAGAAGGATACTACAAAATTTGATTTTAATGCTCAAAAAATAGCTGCTGGAAATTTTGCACAAGCTGGAGTAACAATGTTTGTTGATTATAATTGGTTTGGTTTCTCTTTTCAAGGCAAAAGATTTGGTGGTGTTGCGTTTAACATTAATGAAAGTTATTCATTTAGTGGTAATTTAAATCAACAAACGAGTGATATCATTTTTAGAGGTAAACTTTCTTCCTACTTCGATTCGTTGAAAGTTGTTATAGGATCAGACACGTCTACTATAGCAAATAACCCAAACATTTCTTCAGATACTCTTAAACACGTTATTCAAGGTAGAATTAATGCTCCATTAAAACTAAGTGATATTACGAATGGTTCAAGTATTCAGTTGGTTTGGAATCGCTCATATAATTTTGGTTATGGTCGAAAAGTATTTGGAATTGACTCTATTTTTGAAATTTATGGCGGTATTGGTGGTCGTTTTATACAATCAATGGCCATGTTTAATATGACATCAGATAAAAATGGTTTGAGAATGTATTCATCACTTACTCCGTCATTTAATATTGATTATGGAAGTATCGCTTCGATAAACCCTTCCAACTTTCAATCAAATGGTGGACGAATTCCGAAAGCTGTAGGAAATGGTTATGGTGTCGATTTATCTGCAAGTATTATTATCTACAAAAAATTAAGAATTGCTGCATCAGTAAACAATATTGGAAGTGTTACTTATAATCGTAATGTTTATCAAATAAAAGATTCAATTTTAGGAAACTTATCACTTAGTGGCTTAAATAATAATGATATTACAAAATCAGTTGATCAACTTTTAAAAGATAATGGAATATTATCATTGGTTGGTAGTGAAAAATATGTTTTAAAAAATGCATCAAATTTTCGTTTTGGCGCAAGTTTTCAACCATTTAAATTCTTGCATTTCGGATTTGACTTAGTTGCTCCTTTTAATAAAGAAGTACCTGGAAGTATTAAAAATGCTGTTTATTCATTTGGTGGAGAACTTAAATTTTTCAAAAGAATTGCTTTAAGTGCAGGTTATTTTGGTGGTGGCATTTATCAAAACAATATTCCTGTCGGAATCAATTTTATATTAAAAGATGGGGCATATGAATTCGGAATTTCTTCAAGAGATGCTTTACGCTTTTTTACTAAGGATGCTCATAGCATTTCAACTGCTTTTGGGTTTGCTAGATTTAGATTTTAAAAACATTTTTTTTGTGAAATAATAAATTAAATCTACTAAACTAATAAACCACTTTCTTTTACAGGAATCAAAAATGATTTATTTAATTCTTTTACCGATTTTACTAATGGATTAAAAACATTCCATTCTGAATAATTATCAAGAGATGCGTATGCAATTGTTTTTTTCTCAACATCATTTTTTACAACCATTTTAAGTCTATTAAAAAAGTCTATTGACAATTGCAGACCTAACGCTTTCATTTTCTTAACTGATCTGTCGATAGAGCATCCAGATGGACTTTCAACATCTTCATCTACTCCAATTACTACAAATTGATTTTCAAGGATAACAACATCTGCTTTCAAAGGTGTTCCATGAGAATCCCAAGATTGAACAAATGGTTTCAATTCATTTAAAATGACTTCAGATTCAACTAAAGTTAATTCTCTAGAAGCTGGATAAACCCAAACTCTTGAAGTATCTGATAATTGTGGGAAATAACTCATTTTATAAATCTGCTGCTGTTGCAATTAATTCTGCAATATCTAATACTTTAATTTCTCCCTCTTTATTAAAGTTTTTGACACCATCTGTCATCATTGTATTACAAAAAGGACAGCCAGTAGCTATAATTGTAGCATTTGTTTCAAGAGCATCTTCAGTTCTTTCTACGTTAATTTCTTTATTTCCTTTTTCTGCTTCTTTAAACATTTGAGCTCCACCTGCACCGCAACATAAACCGTTTGTTTTGCAACGTTTCATCTCAACTAATTCAGCATCTAATTTCTCAATTAATTCTCTTGGCGCTTCGTAAACATCATTTGCTCTTCCTAAGTAACAAGGGTCGTGAAAAGTGATTTTTTGACCTTTAAAAACACTTCCTCCTTTAATAGCTAATTTCCCAGTATTAATCAAATCTTGAATTAGTTGAGTATGATGAATTACTTCATATTTACCTCCTAATTCAGGATATTCATTTTTTAACGTATTGAAACAATGAGGGCAAGCAGTAACAATTTTCTTTACTTCATATCCATCTAATACTTGAATATTCATCATCGCTTGCATTTGAAACGTAAATTCATTTCCTGCACGCTTAGCTGGATCACCAGTACAACTTTCTTCAGCACCTAAAACAGCAAAATTAACATTGCAATTGTTTAAAATTTTAACCAATGCTTTTGTGATTTTTTTTGCTCTATCATCAAAACTTCCTGAACAACCAACCCAAAATAATATATCAGCTGTTTCTCCATTTGCCAATTTTTCTGCCATTGTAGGCACTTTCAAAGCAGTACTCATAATTCAGTTAATTATTATTTTTTAATGTGTCACTACAAACATTAATAACAAATGTATCAATGTCGATTACTTTAGAAGTTGAATCCTTGTAAGAAACAATGATAGAAACTTCATTAAATATATCGCTTGCTTTTATAGTATAATCACCTTCTTTGTAATCTTTTGTAATCTGTACACCTTTACCTCTGATAACAAGGTTTTCATAAAATGTACCTTCTGCAAAATTTATTTTCATTTTATATACCTTACCACTTTCAATACATGAAGGATGACCTTCAATTTCAATATCAACTTTTTTGTCATTCAATTTAAAACTGAATAAAAAGAAAATAGATATTATTAAAAATGATTTCATTGTATATTTATTTTTCGAAAACCTGAATCATCACTTGTTTTTCAATCAAATCAGTAAATCGTCCTTCATATCGTGTTGCACGAACCATGTGATTATCTACCCAATGGTAATTTCCTCCTCTAGGTTTTCCCATTAATAATCCATGATATTTAAAACCATGATCATCCAACCAATTTTCTGTCACTTTTCTATGCTCTTCAGTTCTTGAAGTAAAAAAAGTAATAATATGTCCCTCAGAATACCATTTATTTAATGTAACTAAAGCTTCTGGATATAAAGCTGCAGTAGCCATTCTTTCAGGTTCTTCATTCGGAATATCATCACAAATTGTTCCATCAATGTCAATTAAATAATTTTTAACATCTTCAGGTAAAACAGGACTTATTAATTGTCCATTTTCTTCTTTTTGAACTAATTTCATGCTTTTTCTTTTTTTGATTTTAAACTTTTCACTTCACAATTCAAATTCAAAGTTTATAGCCAAAGTTGTAGTTTATTTATTCTTCAGTAGCCCAATTCAATCTGTCTGCTTGAGAAAATTGCCATGGAGCCCCATTATTTTCAATATTCGTTAACATCCCTGTTAATTCAGTTGGCATTTTTGAATCCTCCATTACCAAATACCTTCTTAAATCAATAATTATAGACAAAGGATCAATATTCACTGGACATTCTTGAACACAAGCATTACAAGATGTACATGCCCAAATTTCTTCTTCAGTTATGTAATCTCCTAATAAGCTTTTACCATCTTGATAATCTTTGCCACTTTGCCTTTTTCCTTCTCCTACTTCAACCAAACGATCTCTCGTTTTCATCATAATATTACGAGGAGACAATAACTTCCCTGTTACATTTGCCGGACAAGAAGAAGTACATCTTCCACATTCAGTACATGAATATGCATCCAATAAATTTTTCCAAGTCAAATCAGTAACATCCTTAACACCAAAAGGAACATGCTCTGTTTCACCTACAGGTTGAGCTGCATAAGGATCTGCTGTTGGATCCATCATCAATTTCACCTCTTTAGTAACTGATTCCATGTTTGTAAACTTCCCTTTTTTCTCAAGATTAGAATACCAAGTATTTGGAAAAGCTAATAAAATATGTAAATGCTTAGAGTAAGGTAAATAATTTAAGAATGCAAACACCATTAAAATATGTCCCCACCACCCTATTTGTTCAAATATATGTAATGTATGTATGTCTGTAAAACCGCTAAATAATAATGGTCCAACAAAACTGCTTACTGCAAAACCATATCCTTGTCCATTTACAACAATTCTTGCCTGCTCGTCAGCACCATTCATTGTGAATATACAAGTTACTAAAACAATTTCCATTATCAAAATTAAATTAGCATCCTTTTTAGGCCAACCTGCTAATTCTTTCATGTTTAACCGTGGAAGTTTTAATAAATTTCTTCTTGCCAAAAATGCAACAGTAGCAATTAAAGCTAAAACTGATAATACTTCGATAAAACTGATCAAAAAAGTATAAAACCCACCTAAACTATCATGAAAAAATCGGTGACTTCCAGAAATACCATCAACAATAATTTCAATCAATTCAATTTGAGTAATAACAAATGCAGCATACAATGCCAAATGTAAAAAAGCTGGAATTGGTCTAGAAAACATTTTCTTTTGACCTAATGCTACCAAAATCATTGTTTTCCATCGTTCAGATCTATTATCGACTCTATCAATATCTCTACCTAACAATATATTCGAACGTATCTTTAAAACATTAACTGTAAATAAGCCAAAGCCTACTATCAATAATAATGAAAATAAAATAGAAGTAATCATCTTAAAAAGTATTAATCTGGAATTGAATCTAATAATTTACGAAATTTTCTTTCTTCATCTTTTGTCAAAGGTACACCTTTTGATTTTGCTCCAAGTACAGAAAAATGAATATATCTTTCTGGGTGCAATTGTATATCTGAGACTAAATTTTGTAATTCTTTATTTGTATTTACTAATTCGTCATATAATTTTTCGTCTTTAACAAGTTTACCTAATGTGCCTGAACCATTGGATGCATCAGATAAAATGTTATTTAATTTTTGTATGGTTTGATGCGCATCACCAATTACATTTTTGAAATCAGCAGTTACCATATCATCTGTTATTTTTTTTGAATTCCCCAGTATTGCTGCTACTTTTTCATTACTTACTTTTAAGTTATTGGTTATACTTTCTACGTTTGAAAATATTTGACTTAATTTAATTTTTTCAGAAACAACTAATAATTCTACTTCATCTGCAACATTACCAAATTTAGTAATTGAAGCCTTTAAATCTTTTATTCCAGTATGTAATTCTGATGTAGCTGTAGTATCCCAAAATGCTGAGACATTATTCACAAAATTATCTAAACCTGTCATCATGCCTTTAAACTTTGTAACAACCGGATCTGCATAAGTCTTTACTTGAGAAACAATATCCACTTCAACAAAACCTTGAATAGATGCTCCCGGCTTATAATAACCTTTAGACAAATCTTCATTCATTTTTATTAAAATTCCTTTCGTTAAAAAATCTAAAGCACCGATTTCAATTATTGAACCTTTAGGTATCTTAACGTCTTTATTTTGAATATTAAATGTTACTTTTACTTTTCTATCTGGCTTTTGATTAGCAACATATTCTACTGATAAAACTTTACCAACACCTACTCCATTTAAAGTTACAGAACTTGCGGGTGCTAATTGACCAGAATTAGGGAAATAAGCGTAATAAACATCATCACCTCCAAAAAAACTATTGCCTTTTAAAAAATTTACTCCTGACACAAACAAAGCTATTGCTAACAACGCAATTAGACCTGTTTTAATTTCTTTTGTTATCTTCAAAACTCTATTTTTCTGCTAATTTAATAGCTTTTTCTAAATTAATACGCTCTCCATTCATAAACGCAACGACAAATGCATGTTGAAAACCTTTTTCTCGCATTAGATTTTTGTAATTATTAGCAGTATTAAAGTCGTTTTCATAATTACCAACCGTATACTTATACAAGTTATTCTGTTGATATTCAGATACATCTAACCCCATAAACTTAGAATCAGTTATATGAACTTTTGTGTCAGAAGTTTCTATTTGAACCTTAAAAATTATTGCATTATTTTTTTCAACTGTTGTATTTTGAATCGTATTATTTTCTGAATTTTGATCTGACTTTGAATTTGATTTAGAGGAAACTCCTTCAATTTCATTTTTGTATTTTTCAAACGCACTAAACATCGAATTAGCCATTTTTCGTTGGGAAGTTGTATCATTCAAAAATTTCTCTTCTTCATGATTTGTCAAAAAACCTGTTTCAATCAATACACTTGGCATTGTAGTTTTATAGAGTACTAAAAATCCTGCTTGACGAACGCCTCTATCTGAACGACCAATTTTCTTAAATTCTGTTTGTAATTTAGATGCAAAATTAATTGATTGATCTAAAAAAACGGATAATTGTAATTGTCTAGCTATAATAGCATCTGGCGACAAATCGAAGTCTTTATATTTGGCTCCTTTATCATCTTCCAAGTAAATCGCCGAGTTTTCTCTTTCAGCAATTTGCTTTTGAGCTTCTGTTCTATGTAACCCCAAAACATAAGTCTCAGTTCCAAATGCAGCTTCAGATGCTGAGTTTGCATGAATACAAATAAATAAATCAGCCTTGCTTTTATTTGCAATTTTAGCACGATCATCTAACTCAACAAAAACATCTTTATCTCTTGTATATATAACATTTATTGAAGGATATTTTGTTTTAATTGCCTCTCCCAATTTTAGAGCCATTGAAAGACAAACTTGTTTTTCTAATGCTGATTTACCGTGGCATCCAGGATCCTTACCGCCATGTCCAGCATCAATGACAACTGTTTTAATCATAGCCATTGGGTCTTGTTGCGCAAACAAAGTAATGTTACACGATAATCCAAAAAAGAAAATTATGGTATAATTTATGTAATATCTCGTTTTTTTATCCATTTAAACTGGGTTATTTTTAATTTTGCAACTTGAGCAAACAATACAATACAAATTTAATTTAGAAAGTTGACCAAAAAGCGTTCCATATTCTTAGTTTTCTTCTGTTCATTGTTAATAATGTTCAAATCGAATCAATCGAATGCTTTTTTTCAACCAATTAATGATTCATTTTCTAAAGATACACTATACCTGAATGATGAATCGTTTGAAACGCCCATAATTTATAATTCAAGAGATTCAATTTATATTGATTTTCAAAAAAATCAAGTTCATTTATTTGGTGATGCACATATAGAATACGAAGGTATTAATATGAAAGCTGGTTATATCTTAATTGATATGGATAAAAATGAGATTACTGCCAGTTATCGTTATGATAAAGATAGTAATCGATTAGAATTGCCTGAGTTTACAGATGGTTCTGATAAGATGGTAGCTTCACGACTTCGAATAAATACCGACACTAAAAAAGTTTATATTGAAGAAGCTAAGATTGAACAATCTGAAGCTTTCATTTATATGGAAGTTGGTAAAAAACACACGAATGATGAAGTTCATTTTAGAAATGGACGTTTTACAACCTGTGATTTAGATGAACCACACTTTCATTTTCAGTTATCAAAAGCAATTATGATTCCTGACAAAAAAATTGTTACAGGTCCTATGAACTTATGGATTAGAGGTATACCTACACCATTTGGATTACCATTTAGTGTTATTCCTCAATCTAAAACGAGAAAACATGGATTTCTTTTCCCAAACATTGTACCTATGTCAAATTATGGATTTGGGGTTCAAGATTTAGGTTACTTCACTCCTATTAATGATCAATTTCAAACTGCGAATTATATAACTTTATATAATCGAGGTAGCTTTGGATTGAGAAATCATACTGACTATAAAGCAAATTACAAATACAATGGAAATTTTGATTTAAGTGTTCAGAATTTAAAAGCTGGTTTTCCAAGTCATGCTTCTACGAATAATTTTACAATTAAATGGGTACATAATTCAGATCCTAAAGCAAGTCCATTTTGGAAATTTAGCTCAAATGTGAATTTTGTATCTAACAACAATTCTAAAACCAATTTATATCAACAGAATAATACAAATTACTTTACGAATCAATATAATTCTGATGTAAATATTAATAGGGCTTTCCCAGGAAAACCATTTTCTATGGGGATAAAAGTATCCTTTAAACAGAATACGCAGTCAAAACTAATGACATTGAATAGTCCGGAATATAATTTCAATGTCAATCGATTCTTTCCTTTCAAGAAATTAATCAAAGACAATACAACAGAATGGAAACAAATATTTAGTAGAATAGGCATTGTGTATAGATTAGACATGGCCAATAAATCCAATTTTAGTGATACTTTATTGAAAACGAGTCAATGGAATTCAATACAAAACAGCTTTATAAATGGAGCAAATCAATCGATTTCAATACAAACAACTGCTGGACTTTTCAAAAACAAATTTAAACTAACTCCTTCTTTAGATTATCGTTCATCGCTTAACGCTCAACAAAATTCAATCGGATTCGTTCCTTTATCAGCCACTAAAGACACTTTAATTACAACTCGCCATCAAAAAGTCGGAACATCTCAAACTTTATCTTTCAATGCGAGTTTAACGACTGTAGTTTACAGTTACTATAGATTTGTTGGTAAAAATAAACCTTTATTGAGACATATTATGACTCCATCGGTTAGTTATAGTTATTCACCTAATTTAAATCCAACTTATTCTTATATTGATACTTCGGGAAAAACAATCAATTATTCTCCATTTACGAATAGTTTATACTCTTCAACTTATACACTTAATAGATCTGGAAGAATTAATTTTGGAATCAGTAATACTTTCGAATTAAAACGACTTTCAACAAAAGATTCTACAGGTTACAAAAAACTTAAATTAGTAGAACAATTTTTAATCAATGGTAGTTATGATATTTTCAAAGATTCTATGAAATTATCTGATATTTCTTTGTCATTTCGATCAAATCCTGTAAAGGCTTTAAGTTTTGTTTCTAGCGCTACATTCTCCCCTTACTCATGGAATACTTCAGGAAATTCTATTAATAAATTTGCAATTCAAGAAAATGGCCATTTAGGTCGCTATAAACAAGCTCAATTTGCTACAACTTATACAATTGCATCAAAAGAAAGTATTAAAAAAATTGAATCCAGTAAACCTCAAAATGTAAATTCTAATTGGAATTCAGACTATCAATACTTTGCATTACATCCTGAACAAATAGTTGATTTTTCAATTCCATGGAAAGCAAATATTACGCATAATTACACCTTAACATTAGAAGAAAATTCAATACATTCATTCAAGAAATTGAATACGTTAATGATCAATGGAGATATTAGTTTCACTAAACGATGGAAGCTTCTTGGAACAACAAATATTGACATTAAAAGCATAAAAATAATAAATACTCGTTTAGAATTAACGAGAGATATGCATTGCTGGGGGCTTTCATTTATGTGGGTTCCAACTGGATTGAATCGTTATTTTCAATTCAGAATATTCGCAACTAGCTCAATGTTAAGTGGCCTAGAACAAAAATTCACTAAGCCACCTTTATTCTTTTAACCAACAATTAAAAAAATAAAATCAATTTGAAATTTGCTAATCTGAAATCTGATAATAAGGATAATTAAACCTCAGAAGCAAACAAAAATTTATTCGGAGAAACTAAATTAGTTTTAACAGCATACATGACAATTCCAGCTGTATTTTTTACACCTAATTTTGCCATTATGTTTTTTCGATGTGTATTAATCGTATGATTACTCAAAAACAATTGATCTGCAATCTGCTGATTCGTAAGACCTTCAGCGATTAGAATAACAATACCAATCTCTCTTTCAGATAAACTAATTGGTTCACAAGAAAATGACTCAAAATCAATATCGTTCACATCGATAGAAGCTCTTTGAATAGTTTCTAAAATTTGTCCACAGAAAAATTTATGACCTCTCCCAGTTTCTTTAACGGCATTGATAATTTCTCCTAAATCACAATCTTTCTTGACATAACTTACAACACCAGAGCGCAATGCATCAACCAATGTTTGTGCAGATTGTTCAGGAGTTATTGCTATAAATTTAACTTTGCTATTTAGTGCTAAGATTTGATGAATGATATCAATATCAAAACCATCAGAAGTATAATCTATTAAGATTAAAGTAGGTTCAAAATTTTTAACGATTTGTTTTAATTCATGATTGTCTTTTGCTTCACCAATAATCTCAATATTCTTCTCAGTCCCCAAAATAGTTCGAAGTCCTACTCTAACAATATCATTACTATCTGCGATAACAAGTTTCATCTTATTTAGAATAATTTTAAACAAGACAAAAATATTAAATAAAGTTTAAGAAATATACATTTTTGGAAATTTATTTAGAAAGAATCTAAATAATATCTTTTAAACAACTGAAAAACAATTATTTAAAACAATTTTATACAAAGTATTGATCAGCAAAATTAACCAAATATACTTTATCAGTTGCCCTAGTTAAAGCCGTATAAAGCCATCGAAAATAATCAGGATTCATCATTTCTTCCGTCATGTAACCTGCATCAATAAAAACACTTGCCCACTGACCACCTTGCGATTTATGACAGGTAACTGCATAGGCATATTTTATCTGAAGTGCATTGAAATAAGGATTTTTCATGATTAAATCATATCGCTTTCGCTTATTTCTTTCGTGAGCATAATCTTTCTCAATCTCAAAAAACAAATCTTTTAATCGATCTCTAGAAATTGCTGGAGCTTCAACATTTAATGATTCTTTAAACATCAAAACTTCTAAATCAGTTACATCTGGATAATCAACAAAATCTATTAATGCTCTTACAAATTCAAAACCATATCGTTCTTCATGTTTTAATATACGACCAATTTTCATGATTTCACCATTCGCTATGAATCCTATTTTTGAGGTATCATCCAACCAATAATAGTTATTTTTCACAACCATCAAAAAGTCACCATTACATAAAATATCTTCGTACCAAAGAATTCTTGAACGTATTTGATTGTTATAATTATTTGCCCATTTATTAGAACGAGTAATTACAATCGTGTCATCAAATCCATAATTATCAATCGATGCCTCTAAATATTCTTGCAATTCTCCCCCATTAATTCGAACTAAATCACCTTTCTTTTCTAATTTAAAAGTTGGATAACCTTCATCCATTTTACTTCTGAGACGAGTTGCATTTTCTAATATAGAGGATTTCTGAGATTGGCGCAAAACTTCAATCAATTGAAATTCATGAATTTTTAGATTAGAAAAATGATGCTCTAAATATTTTTTATTCAAAGCTGGTGAATCTTCACATCCAACTGGTGGCAACTGACCTTCATCACCTAATAATATTAATTTACATCCTTCTCCAGAATAAACATATTCCATCAAGTCTTCTAACAAATTTCGTTCACTAATCGAGCCATCTTTTTGTCTAGAAAAGTCCCCTATCATTGACGCTTCATCAACAATGAAAACAGTATGTTTATGTAAATTTGGATTCAATGATAATCTAACTGCTCCATCTGTCGAAGGTTGTCGTCTATATATCTGTTTATGAATTGTTAAGGCTATTTGATTTGATTTTAAACTTAAAACTTTCGCTGCACGACCAGTTGGAGCTAATAATTTACAACGCATTTTATTTTGAACCAAGGTTTTCACCAAGGAACCTAGAATAGAAGTTTTACCTGTTCCAGCATAACCTTTCAATAAAAACAACTGATTTTTTTCTTGTGAAGCAACAAAATCAACGAGTTTATTTATTAAAATTGCTTGATGTTCAGTCGGCGGATGACCAAAATTTTGATAAAACTCTTCTATAAATTGTGATTTATACATACAATTTTATCCCTTCTTTTTCTTGAATTTCTTTAGCTCCCTGAATACCTCCAGTATGAATAAAAACTATTTTTTGATTATCCAGATTTCCTTTTTCGATTTCTTCAAAAATGGTAAACATCACTTTTCCAGTATAAATTGGATCTAATGGAACTTGAGTTTTAGCATAAAAATATTGAATAAAAGTCAATAATTCTTTGGTGTATTTTGTATAGCCTCCAAAATGACTATCGGAATGAATAATTACTCTATTTATTAATTCATCCGTCAATTCCTCATCAAAAATCGAATAATTTAACAATTGACGCATTTCTGTATTAGAATCATAATTTTTCAAAACAGGAACAACATGGAGTGAAGATTCTTCATTCATTCCTAACAACAGTCCGCAACTGGTTGTTGTAGTTCCTTGTGCTACAAAAATGGAGTCATAATCAATTGGAATTTCAGAAAGAATTTCTTGACAGCCCATCATTCCATAAAAATTTGCACCTCCTTCTGGAACTTGATAGAAATTAGGGAATTGAATATTTAGCTCTTCTTTATAAATTCGATCATATCTCAAATCGTATTTACTTCTTGAAACAAATTCAAGTTGCATTCCAAAATCTACACATTTTCGGAGTGTTTCATTTGAATCTGATTTCAATTCATCACCTCGAACAATTCCTACGGATTTGATTCCTGCTTGTTTACATGCTGCTGCGGAAGCTACTAAATGATTTGAAAAAGCTCCTCCAAAAGTTAAAATACCCTCTTTTTTTTGTGAAAGTGTTTGTTCAACATTAAATTTCAATTTTCTCCATTTATTTCCAGAAACAAATGGATCAATCAAATCATCTCTTTTTATGAACAATTGAATATTTCGTCCAATAAGATTATCGAGAATTATTTCTTGAAGAATTGAATTTTCCGTTGAATACAACATAGTTTGTATATATGGTTCAAAAATATGAGTTAACTTTGGAACATAAAAGAAGTTTATGTCAAATTTTTCAAATAAACCAAAATTAGCGCCGGATGAATTCTATATTAGTCCAGAGGGTTATATTGTTTTCACTGAGAAATACCATTTAAAAAGAGGATATTGTTGTAAAAGTGGTTGCAAACATTGCCCTTATGGATATGATAAAAAAACAGGAAAAGTAAAAAACAACTAACAAGTTTTGAATTATAAATTTTGGATTTTAAAATATCCTTATAATCAAAACATTAATCTAAAAAAAAATCTCTGAGCGAATTCGAAGTTAATTTCCTGCTAATCTAATTAAACCTTCTTTGTTGATGATCTCTAATTTTCTAGTATGAATTTCTATGAAACCATCTTCTTTAAAATCTTTCAATAAACGAATTAAAGTTTCAGTAGCAGTACCAACATAATTTGCCAAATCTTCTCTCGTCAAATTAATTTCTTCTTGTTTATAGATATCTTTTAGAATCAATAAAATACAAGCCAATCGTTCTCTAACAGATTTTTGAGCCATATTTGTGATAAAAACAGCTCTATCTGCTAATTCTTTTGATAATTCACGCATTATTCCATTTCTGAAACTTGGATTTGTATCAATCATATTTAGAAAGTCTTCTTTTGCAATAAAGCAAATATTACATTCTTCCAATGCAGTTGCTGATACAGAATAAGGATCACCACTAAACATAGATCGGAAACCAATGATTTCGCCTTCACCCGCAATATGAATGATTTGTTCTTTTCCTTCCTCCCCACGTGTAAAGATTTTAACCTTTCCTTTGTTTACACAATACACACCTCTAGGAAAACTACCATCTAAAAATAA
>CALPUT020000017.1 GCA_943326825.2 Chryseobacterium gleum
ATGGTCGAGAAAATTTCTCGTCACCTTCCTTCTGATATTACGATTCATAACGTGAAACTGGAAGAAACACCGACTTCTTATGCGGAATGGTTTGCTTGTGATAATTTTTAATTTTAGAGACTTAGATGTTAGACGCTTAGAAATTATAAGATAAAAATCCGTAAGAATAATCTTACGGATTTTTTGATATTTTCACTTATAGTTATAACTTTCGGTGATTATATTCACTAATAGTTATAACTTTTGGTGATTATATTCACTTTTGGTTATACAAATCACAATATCACCTCCCTTAATCTCCTTGCGCTAACGACTTAGTCTTCGCAAATATATTTGCTCTCCTCAAGGAGGGAAAATATAACTTAAAATTTAATTACTTCTTGAAATAAACAGGAATCAAAGATTTAATTTTATCGATTGTTTCTTGAACGGAAAGGTCGCTTTTACCTCCTGCTGCGTTGGCGTGACCTCCTCCTTCGAAATGTTCTGATGCTAATTTATTGACTGGATTGTCACTTCCTTTTGAACGGAATGATATTTTAACAATTCCATCTTTCTCTGCTAAAAATACGGCTACTTTCATGCCTTTGATCGAAAGTGCAATATTTACAAAACCTTCTGTATCTCCTTTTTGATGTGGAAATTGTTCTAATTCTACTGCTGTTAATGAGATAATCGCGAAGTTGTAATCAAAATCGATTTCTAATTTTTGGCTTAAAGCATATCCTTGTAAACGTAAACGCTCTAAACTATTGTTATCAAAGGTTTGTTCATGTACCAAATTATGTACGACTCCTGCATTGATTAATTTAGCTGCTAATTCATGTGTTCTTGGTTGAACGCTTGGAAAACGAAATGAACCTGAATCTGTTACGATTCCTAAATACAATGGTGTTCCGATTTGTTGATCTAATAATTCTTCGTTTCCTGATTGAATGATTAATTCACAAATCAATTGAGATGTTGAACAGACACTTGTTTCTGAAACGGTTATAAAACAATAATCTTGTGGATGTAAATGATGATCGATCATTATTTTTTTACAAGTCGCAGCTTCTAATAAGACTTGCATTTCTGGTCCTACTCGATCTGTTGCGTTGTAATCTAATGAAAAGATTAAATCTGCTTTTGAGAAATGTTCCGCTACTTCCACAGAATGGTCTGTCATTGTTTGGATCGAATCGATCTCTTCTACCCAACGAATGTATTCTGGTGCTGGATCTGGATGACAAACAACTACTTGCTTTCCTAATTTTTTAATAAAATGATACAAACCCATTGAACTTCCAATCGAATCGCCATCTGGTGAACGGTGTGAGGTGATTACAATGTATTCGGCTGCTTTTATTTCGTTGACGATGTCTTGGTATTTGTTCATTTTGTTTTATTTGATGTGCTGTGTGTTTTGTTTTGTTTTAAACCATTTAAGGCATATAAGGACAATAAGCTTATGATTGTTATATTCCTCCCTTGAGGGAGGATTAAGGAGGGTGACAATTGAGAACTTGAGATAGAATTAAAATCCCTATTCGTAAAATTAAATTATAGTTGTCACCTCCCTTCAATTCCTTGCGCTACCGCTTAGTCTTCGCGAAAATATTCGCTCTCCTAAAGGAGGGGAAAATTAATCTTCTAAATTCTAATATTGAATAGATTCTTATTTCACTGATTCAAGAACCAATGATTCTGTTTCTTTTTCGATTCTTGTTTTAAGGGCTTCTGAAACTTGAACTAATGGTAATCTTAAGTTTGGTTTCATAATTCCTCTTTTTGCTAAAGCTACTTTTACACCTGCTGGATTTCCTTCTTCGAAAAACATTTTTGTTACGGCTAATAAATCGTAATGTGCTTTTCTTGCTTTTGGTAAGTTTTCTTCGATTGAAGCATTTACCATTTCTGAGAATTTCTCTGGAAATGCATTTGCAACTACTGAAATTACACCATCTGCTCCTGCTGCTATTAATGGCATTGTAATCGCATCGTCTCCTGATAACACACCAAAACCTTCTGGACGCAAACGGATAATTTCCATGATTTGCTCCATACTTCCTGATGCTTCTTTTACGGCTACAATGTTTTTTACTGTTCTAGCTATTTCTAGGGTTGTTTCTGCTAAAACGTTTGAACCTGTTCTTCCTGGAACGTTGTACAAAATAATTGGCAACTCTGTACAAGCTGCAATGTATTTGTAATGCTCAATGATTCCTTTTTGAGTCGGTTTATTGTAATAAGGTGATACTGATAAAATTCCATCAACACCTGCTGGAACTTTTTTTAATTTTTCTCCAACATCTATTGTGTTATTTCCTCCAACACCATAAACAATCTTAAGCTTTCCAGCATTTTCTTCGATCACCGTTTTCAAAACTTCTTCCTTTTCTCCTGAAGTTAAAACTGGAGATTCACCTGTTGTTCCTTGAACTACTAAGAAATCTGTCCCACCTTCAATTTGAAGACGAACCAAGCTACGCAACGAATCAAAATCAATTGAGCCGTCGTTGTTGAATGGAGTAACTAATGCAACTCCTGATCCTTTGAAAATATTTTCCATCTTAAGCTATTTTACTCAATGTTGATATTGCAAAACTAATCATTTCCTGAATAGAATTTAACGTACTTTTTAAATTTAAGAGGAAAAAATCTTGATTATCACAATTGACTCCAATTCTATTAGGAATACTAAATCCATTAATCCATTTTGCAACTTTCTTTGTTGGCGTTCCAAAGCAAATAAATAAATCAAAATGCTTTAATCGTAAGGCTTCTAAATCCTCTTCCCCCACAACTTTATTTTTCTTTTTGATATTTCCCCAAAATGATAAATCACTTGGTGAAAAATAATTATACAAAGAATACTTTTCAACACTTGACTTTTTATTCAATGTCAAAATGATTACTTTAACTTCTCTGAAATGACCATTTAAAACATTTTGATCAATGGAATTTTTAAACTTTACAAATTCATCTGCAGTTGTATAAATATAAAATACAACAATGCTTTTTGACTTTTCCCATAAATTTGTTTTCGCTTCCATATTAACCATTTAAAAGTTGAATGAATTCATCTTCTGATAAAATAATGATACCTAAATCTGATGCTTTTTTCAATTTAGCTGGCCCCATATTTTCACCGGCTACAACATAATTTGTTTTTGAAGAAATTGACGAAACATTTTTTCCTCCATTTAATTCGATTACTTCTTTTATTTCATCTCTTGAAAACGAAGTAAAAACACCAGAAACAACGAAATTCATTCCTTTTAATTTATCTGTCCCTCCCACTCTTTCTTCGATTTGAAATTGTAAACCAACTGCTTTTAAACGATTGATCACTTCTACATTTCGTTCTTCTAAAAAGAAATTCTGAACGGAAATCGCAATTTTCTCACCAATTTCATCAACATTAATCAACTCATCGTATTTCGCATTTTGGATTGCATCGATTGATTTAAATCCTTTAGCTAATTTTTTCGCTACTGTTTCGCCTACAAAACGAATTCCTAATGAAAATAAAACTCTTTCAAATGGAACTTGTTTTGATAACTCTAAACCTTTCAATAAGTTATCAGCAGACTTATCGCCCATTCGATCTAAATTCACAATCTGATCAAACGTCAAATCGTATAAATCAGCATAAGAATGAATCAATTCTTTCTCCACTAAAACATCTACCGTTTCCGCTCCTAAACCATCAATATTCATGGCTTTACGACCGATAAAATGCTCGATTCTTCCTTTTATTTGTGGAGGACATAAATTCTCATTGTGGCAATAATGTTGTACTTCTCCTTCACGTCGAACCAATTCAGAACCACATTCTGGACAGTTTTCTATGAATTGAATTTTTTCGTTCTCAGATGTTCGTTTATCTAAGTTTACACCAACGATTTTCGGAATAATCTCACCGCCTTTTTCAACAAACACACTGTCTAACAAATGTAAATCCAATTTCTCAATTTGATCTGAATTGTGTAATGACGCACGTTTAACCGTTGTTCCTCCTAATTGCACTGCTTTTAAATTCGCAACGGGTGTCACCGCTCCTGTTCTTCCAACTTGGTATTGAACAGATTCTAAAATTGTTTCAACACGTTCAGCTTTGAATTTATACGCGATTGCCCAACGAGGAGATTTTGCTGTAAAACCTAATTCTTGTTGTTGTTGGTAGTTATTGACTTTAATGACAATTCCATCGATTTCAAAAGGCAATTCCGAACGGTGTTTATCCCAATAATGAATAAACTCCATGATTCCGTCAATTGAATCTGTTTTTTTGATGAAATTCTTCTGATGATCGGGCACTTTGAATCCCCAGTCTTTGGCTTTTAAAACACTTTCGTAATGTCCGTCCAATTCTAAATCGTATCCGTAAACGCCGTATAAATAACAATCTAAACCTCGTTCAGCAACAATTTTCGAATCTTGAATTTTCAATGTTCCTGAAGCTGTATTTCTTGGATTGGCAAATTCTGCTTCTCCGATATCTAATCGTTGTTCGTTTAATTTTTGGAAATTTTTCAAAGGAAAAAAGATCTCTCCACGGATTTCAAAATCAGCTGGAAAATCTCCTTTTAGTTTTAACGGAATGGTTTTAATTGTTCGAACATTTGTCGTTACATTTTCACCTTGTGTTCCATCTCCTCTTGTGATTGCTTGTTTTAAGGTTCCGTTTTCGTATTGAATTCCAATCGCTACTCCATCGTATTTTAACTCACAAACATATTCTAATTTTCCTTCTGAAAGCTTCTTCAATCGGTTTTCCCAATCGATGATTTCTTCTTCTGAATAGGTATTCGACAAGGATAACATTGGAAACCGATGCACTACCGATTCCATTTTTTTGGTGATGTCTCCTCCTACTCTTTTCGTTGGACTATAATCAAATGCAAATTCAGGAAATTGTTGTTCCAAGGAAATTAATTTTTCAAACAACATATCAAAATCATAATCCGAAATTTCAGATTTGTTTTCTATGTAATATAAATCATTGTGTCGATTAATTTCATTCGACAAACGTTCTATTTCTTGTTTTGCTTGTGCTTTTTCCATTTAATTAAAAGATAATTTCTATCACTATCTGAAACTTAATTTTATAAATTTTTAATTTCGTTTTCTATAAAATCAACAATTTTTTGTTTGTCTGGTAATTGCAATAAATATTTACTTACGAAAATTTCGTTATCGCTATCCGCAACTGCATATTCTACTAACGCTTTATTTTGGTTGGTCACTAATAGAATTCCAATTGGTGGATTGTCTGTTAGTTCAACGATGTTTTTCTTGAAATAATTGATGTATGTTTTTAATTGTCCGATGTGTTCATATTTCACATTGTCTGTTTTCAATTCTACAATCACATGACATTTCAATATTCGGTGGTAAAAAACTAAGTCTATGAAATAATATTCCTCACCGATCAATATTCTTTTTTGACGTGCTTCAAAACAAAAGCCGTTCCCCAATTCTAAAATAAATTGTTGTAAATGTTGAATTAACGCTTGTTCTAAATCACTTTCTTCCACTAATTGTGGATGTTTTAAATTTAAAAACTCTAAAAAGTAATGTGATTTTATAATGTCTTGACCTTCCTGCGGAGTGATTTTTTGCTGAATTTGTTCGTATGCTAATTCGTAATTTTCAGACAAACCTAATCGTTCAAAAGTAAGGGTGTTTATTTGTCGTTTCAATTCTGAAACAGATGGTGTTGTTTTTAAAATTAATAGTTCATAGAATTTTCTTTTCGTTGCATCATCAATTTTGATTAATTCCACAAAATGGGTGAATGATGTCGCTAAAAACAACTTGTTCAAATAGGCATTATTCTCGTCTTTTGATGGAGAAAAATCGTTTTGATTTGGGTTGGTTACGAATTCGTCAGTCGGCGACTGACCAATTTCAATTGACTGAAAACTAGATAAATGTAATTCGTCAGTCAGCGACTGACGAATTTGAAAAGGCAAACTATTTTTTAGTTCTTGAGAAGCATTTTTGAAGACCGTTGGATATACTAAATAAAATTGTCGACACAACTTTAAGTTTGTTTCCCCTAAACCTTTTACTTCAATTCTTGAAGCTAATTCACTAATGATTTTAGTTCCATATTTTGCTCTATCTTCCCCTTGTTGTTCAAATTCTAAGATATAGCAACCAATTAACCAATTTCTTAACGTGAGACTGATATTTATTGCTTTTACAGAATTTCGCTGTAATAAAATATGTGTTTCATTAATTTGGGAAACTAAACTATCAAAATTCATATATCAATCTTTTTTCTGTGCTTTCACCATTCGGTCTTTTCCTTGTAAATCTTTTTTGACTTCACAATTTACAAAACCTTTTTGAATTAAATCGTCCAGTACTTCTTTTGCGAAACGTTCGTGAATTTCAAAAAATAAATATCCATTTGGTTTCAAATAGCGTAATGCATTTTCAGCTATTTTTTGATAAAAAATAATGGGTGAATCATTCTCAACAAACAATGCCATGTGAGGTTCAAAATCCAATACGTTTTGACTCATTTCTAATTTATCAACTTCCGGAATATAGGGAGGATTCGATACAATCGCGTCGAATTCATTTTCTTTGAAAGGATAAGCTGAATTTGTTAAAGCATCGAATTCTAAAAAATCTACTGCTAAGTTTAATGCTAAGGTATTTTCTTTTGCTAATTCAATTGCTTCTTTTGAATAATCTGAACCAATTACAATTGAATCTTTAAAGATGGATTTTAAAGCCAATGCAATACAGCCTGTTCCTGTGCAAATATCCACCAACTTCAAATTTTGTTGATCGGTAAAAGTCTCTTTCATCCATTCTACCAACTCTTCGGTTTCTGGTCGGGGAATCAAAGCTCGTTTATCGGATTTGATAATCAACCCGTAAAATTCTGAATGGCCAATAATGTATTGAAATGGTTCATTCACTAATAATCGCTTTACTATTCCTCTGAAATACAATAGGTCAGATTCTGAAAGCAATTGATCATTGGCTGAAATTAAATCAGAATAATCTATTTTTAACCTTTCACAGATCGCTGTATTGGTGATTGAACGAATTTCTGATTCAGAAAAATGGTCAATCAAACGATTTTTCATGTATTCTTTAACTGCTCGAACAGAATTGGTTTGAACAAACATTTGATTTTTATTTTGTTAATTATTCTGTTTTTCGACCTACATAATGCGTATAACTGAAACCAACAGTCATGAATTGTGTACTTCCTTGAAAATCTTCACTTGTGAATCCTTGTGGTGTAAATCCTAATCTTGCTGGGTAAAAATTATAATCATTAAACGTATACCCAATTGTAAATCCATACGAATTCGCTTCATCAGCCATTAACTTAAATGTTACCATCGGCGTCATATTAATTGAATTGATAGAGTACGATTTTGAAGAATACTGTTTCCCTAATAAACTATCTTTAAAGGTTGTTTGTTGATATCCAATTTTTAAAGCGAAGTCCGTTCCAAATGTTTCTGAATAAAATTTTTCATGCGCAATCTTCACAAAGCCTCCAATGTTATACATCTGCCCTTTTATACTTGGCTTTACTTTGTAAACACTTATTGAAGCCATACTGTAATTTACACCAGCACCAACGGCAAAACTCGAAGGAAAACGGTATTGATAATACATACTGGCATTAACTACCCCTTGCATCATCCATTTATACGTTTTATTCGCCATTGTAACTGGCAATCCTACTTCAACGTTGATTGTATGCTTTGGCTCCAATACTGCTTGACCAAATGAACTCAAAGCAAAAACAGTAAAAAGAATGATTAAATTAATCTTCATATTTTCTAACTATTAGATTCACTACTAAATTAGCATTTATTTTTCAAAAAAATGAGGGTGACCGAAAAGGATGCCTTTGTTTTAAATCAACCATCCCGATGCAAAATACGGGACAAGTAATAAGGGATTATTAGAACATATAAGTGTCAAGCAAGTTAATTAATAACCTATAATTCAGTCTGATGAAAATAAGCTTATATTACCTTAAATTACTTATATGGTTTAAATTTAAACTGTAATTAATCTTTTTGGACAGCTCCATTTCGACTTATTTCTTATTTTAATGTGTTAAAAAAAATTAGAACACTAATTGCTATTCTATTTATCTTTCCATTCATCAAAAGACCCGTCTTCTTTATTGGCTTCTTCGATTAATTTTTTCCAATCGTAACTTCCGTCATCCGTATCTTTTAAAACGTCTTTATATTCTGCTAACGACATCTCATAATGCTCGATGTCTTCTCCTGTGTATTCTTCGATTGCTTCTAACAATGGTTTTTCTTCTTTGCTGCAAAATGAAATCGCTTGACCTCTTTTGTTTCCTCTTCCACAACGTCCGCAACGGTGAACATAATTTTCAGGATTATCAGGAACATCGTAATTTACAACGTAATCAATAGAAGGAATGTCGATTCCTCTTGCCGCAACATCAGTTGTAATCAATACTCTATTTTCACCTGATCGAAAACGATCTAAAATTACAAAACGATCTTTTTGTTCGATCCCACCATGCAACGCTTCAGATTTGATTCCAACTCGTTCCATTGCAGCAACGATTCGCTCCACACGTACTTTTGTTCTAGCAAATACAACAAATTTGTTTTCATCGTATTCCTTCAAAACATTTTCTAAAAAGAAGCGCTTATCATCCATCTCCACCATAACTACTGCATGATCGATGTTCTCTGCTACTGGATTTTGAGGTGAAATTTGAATTCGAATCGCATCTCTTACTAAAGTATAAGCTAAAGTTTTAATTTTCTTGGTAATCGTCGCAGAGAAAAATAACGTCTGACGTTTCTTTGGAATATGTTTCAACACATCTTGAATATCTTTCAAAAATCCCATGTCTAGCATTAAATCCGCTTCGTCTAATACCAAAAATTCCAACTGCGAAATATCTAAATGTCCTTGTGAAATCAAATCAAACATTCTTCCTGGTGTAGAAACCAACACGTCAATTCCATTGTTTAATGTACGAATTTGTTGCTCTTGTTCTACCCCACCAAATAAACCAAATGTTTTAATTGATGTTTCTGAACCAATTTCTCTAAAAACTGCAGCATTTTGTTTCGCTAATTCTCTTGTCGGAACCATCACTAAACATCGAACACCTTTGTAATTTTTATGTGTTTTAGTTACTAATTTATGAAGAATCGGAATCACAAAACTACCCGTTTTACCTGTACCTGTTTGCGCAATTGCCAATACATCTTCGCCTTCTAAAATCGGCTTAATTGCTTTAAACTGAATATCAGTTGGTTTCTTAAATCCTAATTTTTCTAATTGAGATTTAATTAATGGGGATATGTTGTAATCGGAGAATTTCATATTGTTAGATATTTAGACATTAGACACTGAGAATTTAGACACTTAGACGCTTAGATATTAGATACTTAGACATTAGATACTTAGACTTTAGACGCTTAGACTTTATATTAAACGAAAAAAAACCGCTCGGATAAATCGGAGCGGTCAATTTTATTTTGAATAAGAAAATTATTCTGTCATTGAAGCTGGAATCAAAATTCTTCCACAGTGCTCACAAACGATAACTTTTCTTCTTGTTTCAATTTCTAATTGTCTTTGAGGTGGGATTTTGTTAAAACATCCTCCACAACAATCACGTTGAACTGGTACTACAGATAAACCATTTTTAGCATTCTCTCTTAAACGGGAATAAGCAAAAATTAAACGCTCTTCGATTTTAGCTTTAGCAGCTTCTGAATCAGCAATTAATTTCTCTTCGTCTTTTTGAGTTTCACTAACGATTTCATCTAATTCAGCTTTTTTAGTAGCTAAATCAACTTTTCTGAATTCTAAACGATTTTTAGCTTCTTCTAACGTTTCTTTTTTAGAAGTGATTTTGAATTTTACCTCTTTGCTTTTTTTCTCGTGTAATTTGATTTCCAATTCTTGGTATTCGATTTCTTTTGCTAAAGATTCGAATTCACGATTGTTTCTCACTTTCTCTTGTTGCTCTTTGTATTTGCTAATTGCCAACTCAGAGTCTTTAACAGCATTTTTACGATCAGTGATTTCAGTATCAAGGTCTTTAATCTCCTCTACTGTCTTTGCAATTCGGTTACTAATCCCTTCTAATTCGTCTTCCAAATCTTGAACTTCTAAAGGTAATTCACCTCTTATTGTTCTAATTCTATCGATTTCAGAATCAATTAATTGCAATTGATATAGAGCATCTAATTTTTCCGCTACTGATGTCTCTTTTTTAGTCGCAGTTGTTGCCATTTGTCTAAAAATAATTTATAGGATTCGTATTTTCCTCCGTTAAATGAACGACAAAGGTATGAAATTTTTTCTTCAAAATGTCAGCTATTAAATTAATTGTGAATTGTTCACTCTCAAAATGACCAATATCAGCGATTACTAGCTCATTTTCAGCATCAAAAAAATCATGATATTTATAATCTCCTGTGATAAAAATATCTGCATTTGCTCTTTTAGCCTTGTTTAATAAAAAACTTCCTGATCCACCACAAAAAGCAACGCGTTTAATTGGCTTCTTCAATAGTTTTGTATGACGAATTATTTCACATTTAAAATTCTCTTTCACCTTTGTTAAAAACTCAATTTCCTCCATTGGTTCTTTCAATTCTCCAACCATACCAGCGCCTTCAAATGCATTTTGATTCTTCAACGAAATAATATCGTAGGCTATTTCTTCATAAGGATGTGCTTGTTTCATCGCTTTCACAACTGTATTTAAGTTATGCGAAGTAACCAATAGTTCGAGTTTTACCTCTGAAACAGTTGATTGATTGTTTTTTTCTCCTTCAAACGGATTTGCAAATTCATTCGGTGTAAACGTTCCTGTTCCTTCAGAAGAAAAACTACATTCTGAATAATTTCCAATCTCCCCTGCTCCCACTTCAAAAACGGCAGATTTTACTTTTTCAAGATGATCTTTTGGAACGTAAACATTCAATTTAAATAAGGTATTTTCAACTGGATCTAAAATTTGTAAATTCTCCAATCCCAATCGCTGACCAATTTCATAATTCACTCCAAAACGGTAATGATCTAAATTTGTATGAATCGCATAAATCGCTATTCCGTGTTGAATCGCTTTTATAACTGTACGCTCGATGTAATTTTTTCCGTTTAATTTTTTCAACCCTTTAAAAACAATCGGATGATGCGCAATAATCAAATTACTTCCTTTACGAATCGCCTCATCTACTATCGTTTCCACACAATCTAAACAAATAATTGCACTCGTCACTTCTGTAGAAGAATCACCGACAATCAATCCACAATTATCAAAATCAGCTTGACTTGATAGGGGTACTAAACTTTCTAAATAGTTTGTTATTTCTCTGATTTTCATAATTTAAGCTGATAGATTAATCCAAAATTCACACTAAAAACGCGAGCGAAATGCTTGTAATAATTCAATTTTGTATACGAACTCGTCAATTGCCATCTGTATTCAGGCATCACAAAAATCGACATGTATTTCCCTAATTTTGCTTGAACGCCCGCATTTAATCCAGCACTAAAAACCATGCTATTCAATGCCTGTTTATCTTTCGATACAATTGATTTAGTTTCATTTTTTTTATTTGTCCATTCGGAAGTTTCCTTGTAACGATTAATTATTTCCGGAAAAAAAGAACCTCCAGCAAAAAAACGAATTTGATCCCCAATAACATACTGTAAACGAATCGGCACTGAAACATACGTATAAATTGATTTCGAAGTAAAAGTAGAATCTTCTCCTTTAAAAGAATACGTTTCACCATTTCTCAATAAAGACAAACCTCCTTCAAAAACTATATGTTTATGCACATAACTTCTAAAACCAACTCCATAAGACCAAATTTTTAAAGGCGCTTCATCCGCACGTATTCCAAGTTCTTTTGGAAGGAAATCTTCATTTGGAATTAATTTTCGGTAACTGCTCGACCACGCTGAACTGAAAAACACTTCTGTTGAACCATCTACATTTTTTCGTTCCGGATGTTGCTTCTTAGAAGTCGTATCAACGATTGATTCTGTATTTTTTATTTTTTTATCCTCTGAAATTTCAATTTGAGCATGGAATTTGCAAGGAACTAAAACGGCAATGAATAAAAATGATTGAATGAAATTTTTCATTATTTTTACGAGTGTTAATATTGTCTGTTAAAACTTAACAAATATCGCAAAATATATAAATTGTTATGACTTCAAAAGGAAAAAAGAAAAAGAGTATCACTCGAAGAATATTAAAATGGACCGGGATTTCATTTTTAATCATCTTGATAGCATTAATTACCATACCAATCGTTTTCAAAGATAAAATCAAACAATTAGTAATTGATGAAGCGAATAAAACGCTAACTGCTGATTTATCTTTTGGTGAATTTGACTTAACATTTATGAGCACTTTCCCAAATCTTTCGATTAAATTGTACGACACAAAAATTGTTGGACGTAATGAATTCAAAGGTGTTGAATTAGTTAATGTAAAAGAATTTACAGCGAACGTTAATCTTTGGGATGTAATAGGTGGAGATCAAATATCAATCAATGAGATTCATTTAGATCAACCAAAATTTGATGTTCGTGTTTTAAGCAATGGCAAGGCGAATTATGATATTACGATTCCTGATACTGTTCCCTCTAAACCTCAAGAACCTTCAAATTTCAAACTTTCTTTAAAAGAGTATTCTATCACTAATGCTCAGATTCGTTATGATGATCAACCAGGAAATATGTTTGCCGAGATGAAAAACTTAACGCACGTTGGAAAAGGTGATTTATCAGCTGATGTAATTGATTTTGAAACAACTACAAATATTGATGAGTTGACTTATGAAATGGACGGAGTTTCTTATTTATCTAAAGTTAAAACAGAAGCAATTGCGAATATCTTAATGGAATTCACTGAAAAAACTTCAAAATTCACTTTGAAAGACAATTCTTTCGCCTTGAATGCTTTACATTTCTCTTTAGATGGCTTTTATGAAATGTTAGAGAAAAAAGACAATATGGATTTAAAAATGAATGCTGAAAAAGCAACATTTAAAGATTTCCTTTCATTGATTCCATCATTTTACCAATCAGGTTACGAAAGCATGATTGCAAAAGGAAACTTAGCTTTTAACGCAGAGATCAAAGGGATTATGGATGATGTAAATATGCCAGGATGGGATTTCAATCTAAGCGTTGACAAAGCGAAAATCAAATACACTGACTTACCAGGTTCAATTGACAACATCGTTATTAAAGCGAATTCAAAATTTGTAGGAGGAGCTGATTTAGATAAAATGACTTTGGATGTTTCTAAATTCCACGCTGATTTCGTTGGTAATAAATTGGATGCTACTCTGAAAATGAGAAACCCAATGACTGATCCATTGATCGATTCTAAGATTTTAGCAAAAGTAAATTTGGCAACTTTAGGAAAAGTAATCCCTATGGCAGAAGGTGAATCTTATAATGGAAAATTAGACGCTGACATCATATTAAACGGAAGGATGAGTGCGATTGAAACAGAAAACTACGAGGCTTTCAAAGCTACTGGAACGTTATTATTATCAGACATGTTGTACAAATCGAAAGATCTTCCGAGTGATGTTTCTGTTAAACAAATGTTACTTCGTTTCTCACCACAAAATTTATCATTGGAACAATTATCTGCTAAAATGGGTAAATCGGATTTCCAAATGGCTGGTAAAGTAGATAACTATTTAGGTTATGTTTTCAGAGATGAATTATTGAAAGGTAATTTCACATTTAACAGTTCAAATATAGATTTAGACGAGCTAATGGGTGCTTCGACTACAACGACAAGCTCAACAACTACAACTACTTCAACCGAAGCTTCTGAACCATTCTTGATACCGAACAATGTTGATTTCAATTTAATGACTTCAATTGCGAATATTAAATACAATGGAATCACTATTAAAAATATGACGGGTGGAGTTAAAATGAAAGAAGAAGTTGCAACATTGGATAATTTGAAAATGAATGCAATGGGCGGAACAATTATCTTGAAAGGAAATTACAACACGAAAGAACACACAAAACCAATTGTTGATTTCGGTTATGATTTAGCGAATATCGATATTCAAGAATTGGTAACTAACTTCTCAACGATTGAAACATTGGCTCCAATTGCGAAGTATTCTAAAGGTAAAATCAGTTCACAGTTTGACATGAAAACTGCTATGAACGATAAAATGGAACCAATCTATAATACTTTAAATGGAGGTGGTAATTTGTTCTCAAATTCTGTTACTGTATCAGGTTTCAAACCGTTACAAAAAATTGATGAAGCTTTAAAAATGAATAAATTATCAACTCAAACGATAAAAGATCTAAAAGCATTCTTCAAATTTGCAAATGGAAAGATTACTGTAACTCCTTTTGACGTGAAATTGGGTAAAATTTTAACGAATGTTTCTGGTTCAACTTCATTCGAACAAGACATCGATTACAAATTAAAAATGAACATACCGAAAGAAGAGATTCCAGCAAGTATGATTAAAATTGTAGAAGATCAAATTAAAAAAGTTAACAGTTTAGCACCAAAATTAAAGTTAGCTGAATTACCAAATGTGATTCCAGTTGACGTATTAGTTGGTGGAAAAGTAACGGATCCAAAAGTTACTACAAACATGAAAGAAGCTTTATCGGCTGCTACTGGAAATTTAAAAGATGCTGGAAAAGCGTTGGTTAATCAGGCTAAAGATTCTGTTAAAACAATCATCAACAACAAGGTGAATGAAGTGAAAGAAGATTTCACAGCTAAGAAACAGCAAATTATGGCTCAAGCACAAAAAGAAGCGAATCAAGTAAAAGCTGAAGCTAAAAACGCTGCTGATCAAGTTCGTAAAGAAGCTGATAAACAAGCTGCTCAATTGGTTAGCGATGCTGGCAACAATCCTTTAAAGAAAAAAGCTGCTGAAATTGCTGGAAAGAAAATTAAAGATGAAGCGGAGAAAAAAGCTTCTAAAATTGAATCTGAAGCGAATAACAAAACGGATCAAATTATGAGTGCTGCTCAGAATAAGGCTGATGCGGTGAAATAGGTTATTTTTTTATTATCATTAGAAAGGCTGTCTATAGAAGACAGCCTTTTTTTATCATACTAAATAAAATAACAGCTACAATACAAATTTTCAATTCAAATTTAAGATTATCAATTGTTCTTTTTTTTGGCTTGAACCAAAAGAAAGAACCAAAAAAAAATTCAAGACTTGGAAAATAATAATTCCTTCCAGCCTCAAAATACTACAAATTGGGGGATCTACTCCATTCACATTTCGTAGCTTCCCAATTTGCTTAACGCATTTTAAAACTTCCAAAAATCATTATTTTCCTAGGTCGGGGATCATCGTTTCAGTTTAAAATTATCTAATAGATATAAAGTTTATTATTATTCAAGTTCTATAAATTAGTTGAAAGTTAGAAGTTGATAGTTAATAGCGAACTATTAACTTATTTCCTCTTGTTTTAAGTCAACTTTTTTCTTATCTTCAGGTAACAAATTAAAATCAATGAATACTTTATACCTAAAATCGATTGATCACCGAGATGAAAAAAGAATTGCTATCTATTTTGATAAAAATGAGGATACGATCAATAAACTTAAGAATGGTTTTCCGAGTTTGAAATGGAGTCAGACCAATCAAGTTTGGCACATTAAAGACGAAAAATCAAGTTTGGTAATTTTATTTCGTATGTTCAAAGGCTATTATTGGATCGATTATTCTCAATTGACTCCAACTATTGATCAAGAGTATAAAAATGAAAATAAAACCATTCATCAAAAATACAACTTTAGTGAATCAACCTTAAATGATATCCAAAAATTTCAAAATAATCTTAAAGCCAAACGATACAGCGAGTCTACAATCAAAACGTACACTGATGCGTTAAGGGTATTTTTGAAATTTCACGAAAACAAATCTGCGGCAGAAATCACAAATCTAGATGTGATCCAGTTTAATAATGACTATATTTTAAAGAATAAACTTTCAGAATCATACCAAAACCAAACGATTAATGCTTTAAAATTATTTCTAAAGATTATACATAATCAAAAAATCATTATTGAATTAATTGAGCGGCCACGAAGAGAAAAAAGATTGCCAAATGTATTAAGCAAAGAAGAAGTTAAACTCATCTTAAATTCATTGGTCAACATCAAGCACCAAACCATGCTTTCGCTGATTTATTCCTGCGGATTGCGCTCAGGGGAATTATTAAGTCTAAAACCTAATCAAATCGATTCCAAGCGCAATTTATTATTGATTCATCAATCCAAAGGGAAAAAAGACCGAATTGTGCCTTTAAGCAACAAGACAATCGAAATGCTTCGAAGATACTACCTCATGTATCGCCCAACCACTTATTTATTTGAAGGTCAAAATCAAGGTGAAAAATATGACGAACGCAGTTTGCAAAAAGTAATCAAAAAAGCCGTATTACTTGCAAAAATCAATAAACCCGTAACACTTCACTGGTTGAGACATAGCTATGCTACCCACTTGCTAGAAGCGGGCACAGATCTGAGATACATTCAAGAAATATTAGGCCATAGCAGCAGCAGAACGACAGAAATATATACCCATGTGAGCACCAAAAATTTACAACAAATTAAAAGTCCATTTGATGATTTATAAAAAGCTAAAAAAATAACCAACTAATAA
>CALPUT020000018.1 GCA_943326825.2 Chryseobacterium gleum
CATGTAAACCTGCTCCAGAAGGATAAGGAAACATATCTAATGCATAAAACTTCGGTTTTTCAGATGAATTATCTGTTTTGAATGTTTTATTTTCAGCCCAGAATTTTCTCCATTTTGGTTCGATTTCGCTAAAATTATACTCCATTTTTCTAAGATTTTTTTTGAATGTGCAAAGTTAGTGAATAATCTCGATTTTTTTTCAGTATTTTAAGTAAATAGCCTTGTTTAAATGAAGTTCAAAGATAGGATTGGAAATTTAGAAAAATTTAATAATAACGTATAAAATTAAGGGGGTAAGTGTTTTTAACGGATAGAAACCGCTAAAGAAAATAACCGTTTTCGCTTAAAATACAAGCAAAAAATGATTATAGATATTTTAAAAATGATATCTTTAACACAGATAAATGAAAACTAGAATTATAAAACACTTTTGCACTATACTGGCATTTTTTGTAATGCAATCAACTTTTGTTTTCGGCCAAAAGAGTGAAGAGATACGTTTAAAGAGTGCTTTAAATAGAGAGAAAAAGGAAACCCGAAAATTTACTCGTCTATTAATTTTAGGAGAGTTTTATAAAAATCATAACATTTACTTAGCTGATTCAATTTCTCATGTTATTCTTCAAAAAAGCAGACATTTAGATGATTTACAGCGTTTTAAAGCATTATTATTTACAATTCAAATTGAAGAAATTGAAGGAAATCAAGAAAATTTTTATAAAGATGTATTAGCGCTTGAGCCATTCTTAAAAAAGCTTTCAGCAAAAGAAGTAAAATTTGAAATTTATAAATATTTAGGACTATACCAAAGTAAAACACTCGGTTTTGAAAAGGCAATTATCTATTTAAATGAAGCCTTAGACATTGCAAAAAAATCGAGAAATAATGCTAATATTTCAGAGGCTTACGCTAAAATAGCTTATAATTTTATGCTGAATAATAACAAAGATTCTGCATTTTATTACACCGATCATTCAATTCAATATGCACGTCGTTCAGCTAATAAAAGCATCATTGCTGAAAGTTTTAATACACAAGCAAAGATCTACGATTTTTTTGGTCAAGTAGAATTAAGTGTTGCAAAAAATTTGATCGCCAATCGTTTAGCGACAGAAGCAAATGATTTACCTAAAATGGCAAGAATTTCTCGCGAATTAGGAATGTCACAAAAATCGATTTCGAATCTGAAAGATGCTGAATTTTTCTTTAATAAATCTTATGAGTACTCGAAACAAATCCATGATCAACGTCAGATGGCACTGGGATTGATTAATTTAGGAACAATTTATAAAGATAGAAAGTTATTTAAAAAAGCAATTGAAGTTAATTTAAAAGGAATTGAGTTATTATCTAAATTAAAAGATAACAATGGATTAGGAGAAGCTCATAATAATCTTGGGATGGTATATTCTGATTTCAAACAATATGATTTAGCTGCTAGTAATTTTAATCAAGCGTTAGTGTATTATGAATCAACTGGAAATAGAGAAAAGATAGCTGGTGTTTATCATAATGTAGGTACTGTTTTCTTGATTAAGAAAAAATATCAAATTGCTTTAAATTATTTGAATCGATCTATTGAAATTCGACAACAATTTGGTTCAAAAAGTCAGATTTATACTACATATAGGATTATTTCTGAGGTGTATGACAAAACAGGGAACTCAAAATTATCACTTTGGTATTTAACTAAATATTTGAATTTTGTAGATAGTAACACTTCGTTACAAGCCTCTACCAAAATTGCAGAATTAGGAGAATTATATCGTTCTGAACAAAGAGAAAGATTAATTTCTATGCAAGCTGATTCTATTGATCGTCAGAGACAAGAACGTGTTATTACTTCAACTAAATTAGAAAACACGGAATTAAGAAACGGTTTTCAAACTTATATTATTATTGGTTTTATCATAATAATTATTTTAGCTGGGGTTATTATAATTACGCGTCAAAATCAAAACAAAATTCGACAGCAGCAAAAAGAGGCTGAAATGTCACAAACATTGCTTCGGACTCAAATGAATCCACATTTTATTTTCAATGCGATGTCAGTGATTCAAAGTTATATCTATGATAACGACACCAAAAATTCAACAAAATTTTTGGTAAATTTTTCACGATTGATTCGTTTGATTCTTGAAAATTCACCCAAAGAATTTATTCCGATTACAACAGAAATGGAAATCCTTCAAAAATATTTAGAAACACAAAAATTACGTTTTGAAGATCGATTTGAATTTGACATTGAAATGGATGAGAATATGATGTTAGATCATGCCATGATTCCACCGATGATCACACAGCCGTTTATCGAAAACGCTATAGAACATGGACAATTACATACCGTTGAAGGCGGATTTATAAAAATTATCTTCAAACGAGAAAAAGAAATGCTGCACATTGAGATAATTGACAATGGTATTGGAAGATCAAATTCTGAAAAGAATAAAAAGCGAAAAGATCATACAAGCATGGCATTAAACATCACAAAAGAAAGAATCAATAATTTGAATATGAAATACAAAGCAGAAGGGTATTTAATTATTGATGATTTTAATAAAGAGTTGCAAACTGGAACAAAAATATTAATTTCGTTACCTTATCAGGTTGACACAAATTCTCCCAAAAACTAGAAAGATGAAGAAGGCAATTATAATTGACGATGAGAACAGGACTAGAGATTTAATCGCAAAAATGATTAATTCGTTTGGTTTAGACATTGAAGCAATTCCTGCTGGGGAAAGCGTTGAAACAGGTATAAAAGCAATTGAGGAGCATAAACCAGACATCGTTTTTTTAGATATTAAAATGCCCGATGGAACAGGATTTGATTTATTAAAAGCGATTCCTAATAAAAACTTCGAAGTTATTTTTGTTACTGCTCATGAAGAATTTGCAATCAAAGCAATAAAATTTAGCGCTTTAGATTACATTTTAAAACCAGTTGATCCTGAAGAATTAAAAGCAGCTGTTATCCATGCAATGGAAACATTAGGTTCCAAGAAAGAAGAAAGTCAATTTGATGCATTGCAATTAAATATTCAGCCAAATCAAAAAAGAAGATTGGTACTGAAAACCCAAGAAAGTGTTCATATTGTGGAATTAGATCACATCATCCGCTGTGAAGCAGATAGAAACTATACTTCATTTTATTTAACGGAAGGAAAGAAAATATTAGTATCAAAAACGTTGAAAGATTATGAGACATTATTATCAGCTCATAATTTCTTGAGAGTTCAACAGTCCCACTTAATTAACTTAGATTTCGTTGCTCGTTATGATAAAGGAAATGGGGGCTCTGTAGTAATGAAAGATGGTTCTGAAGTTCCATTATCACCAGCAAAAAGAGATTTATTCTTTAAAATATTAGAAAATTTATTGTAACAATAGATTTTTTAAATTTGAAAAGCTGCTCAATAATGTGCAGCTTTTATTTTTTATAGCTGTTTAATTTTTCAAACAAAATGTAAAAAGATTCATTCAGAAATTTAAAAAATAACTCAAAACTAAGTTTTGAAAGATGAAAATATGCAAATCTTCATTCTTCAAATTTAGATTAAACAAAGTTTATATATTAGACTTAGAAATAAGGAGAAAACACAGGTTATGATCTTTCAGTTTCACTTTGACATTTTTATAAAAGAGGAGCACTGCTTGGAGAGGCGGTTTTCATTTTCTAGTTTGATTATAGAGTTTAACAGTTCTAATATTCCTCTTTTAAAAAAATCATAGGAGTAATTAAGTTTACAGAAAATGGAAGATGTAACCTGTTTTTTTAAAAAGAATTATAGAAAGAAATTTCTTTAAGATACACAACTACTACTATTTGCAAAAAGGTTAATCATTTAGGTTGACCTTTTTTGTTTTAATATACTCTATAAACAACTGGTCTACTTGGAGTTGCATCATTTTCGAATGGCGCTGTCTGAAGATTTAAAATATAACTTCCGTCTTTAATTTCATCTTCAACATAAACAAATTCTGTAATCGTTTTATCGAATTGAGGATTTTCGGGAACTTGCCAAAAGGCATGATGAAACACTAATTTTCCTCCATCTGATTCTCTGTCAACAGATGGTAAATCTATCAATAAATGTTTCACTCCAAAATCATTCATTAAATGAATACAATTAATAGAAAGATAAGGAGGATTTGTTTCTGAATAATTCCGATGTTGTTTCTCAGAATCGTTTGGTAATGTTCTAATAATTAATGCTTCAGTTTGATTTTTCAATTTATCCTTTAATAAATCTTCAGTAACAACTAGATCAATTTCACCATTTTCTAAAAGAACAACTTCTGGAGTTATGGTAATTATTTCAGCTGTAAAAAAGAATGTTTTTAGTGATTGATTGACAGAATGAATAATTGGTGTTATATGTCCTAAGCATTCCGTATGCGTTCCGTGGCCGTGTGGATTAAAAAAAATATTTCTAAAATTCACACCAGCACCTTCTGTTACTAATCCAACAAAATTTTCATTTCGAACAGGTTCAATTACTGGTGCATCCACATACCAAGCTCTTAAATTATCGTTAGTATTTGATAATGGAATCGATAAATCAATCGGTTCATTTGTATCGATGAAGTTTGTTGAATTTAGATATAATTTCATTTTTTCATTTTTTAACGAAGATAGAGATAATCCTACAAATAAATTTAAAGAGTTGCATCAACCAAATCAAAATCTAATTTTATCTTTGATTTTATGAATACAAATGTTGATACAATTATTTTTGATTTAGGAGGAGTGATTTTGAATTTAGATTATTCATTAACTACTAAAGCATTTCAAGATTTAGGCTTAATCAATTTTGAAGAAATGTATGCTCAAGCAAATCAAACATCTATTTTTGATGATCTCGAAATTGGGAAAATTTCAGCTCAGCATTTTATAAATTTAGTATTACCTTATTTACCAGCTGGAACTTCAGCCAATAAAGTAGTTCATGCATGGAATGCAATGATTCTAGATTTTCCAAAAGAACATTTAGAATTATTAATGGAGTTAAAAAAGACCAAAAAACTTTTCTTACTGAGTAATACAAATGAAATTCACATTCAAGCTGTATATCGATCATTAGCAAAAACTACTAATAAAAAAATGGATTCATTTTTTGACAAAGTATACTTATCGCATGAAATAGCAATGAGAAAACCAAATGTTGAAATTTTTCAATTTGTTTGTAAACAGGAATCAATTAATCCTTCTTCAGCTTTATTTATAGATGACACAATTCGTCATGTGGAAGGCGCTAAATTATCAGGATTGAATGCTTATCATTTAGCAGGCAATCAAACGATTTTGGATTTATTTTAATATTCAATATAATTGATTACTTATCTTGACATAATTCAATCAATATACCTTCTGTAGATTTTGGATGTAAGAAAGCAATTATTTTCCCATCAGCTCCATCTTTAGGAGTTTTATGAATTAATTCAAATCCTTCTGTTGTTAATCGTTCAATTTCTTTTTCGATATCAGATGTGTCAAATGCAATATGATGGATTCCTCTGCCTTTCTTTTCTAAAAATTTGGCAATTGGTGAATTTTGATTTGTTGCTTCTAACAGTTCTATTTTAGACTCCCCAATCTGCAAGAAAGCTGTTTTAACTCCTTCAGAAGCAACTTCTTCAATTTTATAACACTTTGTCCCAAGCAATGCCTCAAACACTTTTATTGAATCCTCAATACTATTTACTGCAATTCCCAGATGTTCAATTTTTTTAATCATAATTTTTACTCAAAAAAAAACCCCGAAGAAAACTTCAGGGTTTATATATTTAAAAATTTATTTAGCTTTTAATAAACTGTTCAGTAATATTATCATAACTGATGTAATACAAACCTTTCACTAAATTTTCACAATTTACAGAAGATCCAACTCCTTTTTTCACGATACTTCCGTATGCATCATGAATTTCATATCTAGTTTCAATTGCTTTACCGTTAGTTGTAAAATTGATAACACTTTTTACTTTAACAGGACTTTTTGCAACTGGATCAACACTTGAAGTAAATTTAACATTAGCAGATGTTTTCTTCGCGCCAGAATGATCGATTTGAATTACTCTAACCATATTTTCTCCAGAGTGAGGAGAAACTTGAAATTCATATGAATTTAAAGAAGGAGTTCCTTTACCTTGAACTTCACCAACAGTTACCCATTTATTCCATCTATATTGCTCAATTATGAAAGGTAACTTACCATGTTCATCAGATGTTTTCCATGTAAGTAATCCATTTTGATTTACTTCAATAGTTGAAACTTTGAAAGTACTTCTAGGTAACAATACTTCAGGATTTAAAATCTTTGGTTTACAACCATCATTGTGCTCAATAACAATAAAAACAGGCTCCCCAATCTCTATGTTAAAGATAGAAAAATCTATTTCAAAAGCACCCATACTAGTTCCTCCAGGTAAGATATCTCCGTTAACTGTTACTTTAGTAGCACAGTAACCAAATCCATCATCGTCCATTGGGTTTTGAACATATAAGTTCTTACCTTGATAACTTCCTTCGATAGAGAGAGAACCAAATGCAACTGCACCAGTTAAGCTAAAGATCAGTGAAATAAGAAAAATTTTCATCTATTTACGTTGTATTATTGTAATAGCAAGAAGTTTTACAATTTTTAATGAAAGCAAATATAACATTTTTTTCAATCAATTAACAATTTTCAGAAAAAAATTAACAACTCATTTTTTCATGATTTTTTCTTAATTATTTTAGCACGAAATCCTATTTTTTAATACCTAATTTTAAGAATAACTCACAATTATTCAAAAGTATAATTGTGAGTTTGGATTTTTATTTTAATTACAACGAAAAAATTATTACTAAACACTTGAATTATACTTAAAAATCATTAACCTTGTAGATATTCATATATCTTCATTTGTTTTCAATCAATTGTATGATTTTGGAAGTGTTTTATAATTTTTAATAGTCAATATAATATGTACAAATTAATCCTATTTATTAGTCTTTTATTTGTTCTTATTTCATGTAGTGAAATTCCAAAATCTACTTTTGAATTTGCTGGCGGAACGTTCACTATGGCTTTAAATAATGAGCCATCTACCTTCGTATCAAGAGAAATTAGAGATGTTTATTCTTCAAGTGTACTAACTCAAGTTATGGAAGGTTTGGTATCTTTAAATCCGAAAGACATGAAAGTTCAACCTCAATTAGCAGAGTCATGGAAAATAAGTCCAGATGGTTTAATTTATGAGTTTAAACTTAGAACAGGAGTTAAATTTCATCCCCATTCTATTTTTAAAAATGAAGAAGAACGAATTGTAACGGTAGAAGATGTTAAATCGACAATAGAGTTAATATGCAAGAAGAATGCTGAAGGATTAGCCTCCCCTGGTTATAACTTAGTTTTTGAAGGTAATTTGCAGGGTGTTGAAGAATTCCATACCGGAAAATCTTTGTCTATAAGTGGATTAAATTTTGAAGGTAATACAGTAATGTTTAAGTTAAAAGAAAAGGATAATAACTTCTTAAATAAATTAGCTCATATTACTTGCGCAATTTCCTCAAAAAAAATATTTGAAGCAAATTTAGAGCAAGATATGATAGGCACAGGCCCATTTAAATTTAAAGAATATAAACAAAATGAAATTAATGCGATTGTTTTAACTAGAAATGAAGATTACTATTTAACAGATGATGAAGGGAATAGTTTGCCTTATTTAGATGGAATTGAGTTCATAATAGAAAATAAAAAATTAACTCAATTAGCTATGTTTGAAAAACATGAAACTGATTTTATTGCTGGTTTACCTACAAGTAGAATTACAAAAATGTTAGAGGGTAGGTTAGAAGATTTTAACTCTGTTCCTCCGGTTTTAATTTTATCTAACAACCCATTTTTGACAACAAGTTATTTCTTATTTAATCATACGGATGAACGTTTTAAAAATCCAAAAGTTCGTCAAGCATTTAGCCTTGCGGTTGATAAAGAGAAAATAGGTAGAGAAGTTTTAAAAAACCAATATTACGAATTAGGATATTATGGAATTGTTCCACCTTTACAAGACGAATTTAGGGGTTATGATTTTAAAGGTGTAAAAGAAAATGGATATTCTTTTAACCCTGAAAAAGCACGCCAACTTTTAGCGGAAGCAGGTTATCCCGGAGGAAAAGGCTTTGGTTCTGTAAACTTAAGATTTACTATAGATGAAATCCAATCTTCATTGTGTGATGAGTTTGCTAAACAAATCTCCCAAGTATTAGGAATAAATGTGAATATTGATGGATCATCTTTTGAACAAACCCAAGCAGATGCTGATTTAGCTAAATCAGAAATGTTCAGATCTGGTTGGAATGCTGATTATCCTAGTCCAGAATCTTTTTTAAGTTTATTTTATGGTAAAAATGTACCAAAATTAAAAGATACTCCTTCACTTTATAATAAATCGCGTTATATAAATCCTGAATATGATAAATTATTTGAACAAGGTAAGAAGGCTAGTAAATTATCAAGTCAAATGAAGTATTTTTCTTCTGCTGAAAAAATACTAATAAAAGATGCAGCTTTTATTCCTCTATGGTACAAAGGGGATTATGAAATCATTTATTCAAATGTTAGAAATTTTTATTTGAATTCTCTTAATGTTTACAATTTTACTTACGTGTACAAAAAAGACTGGACAAAAGAAGAATTTCTACAAAAATCAAAAAAGTATTAATTAACTTATTTAGAACATATTAAAGCGATTATTAACTTTTTCTTTTAAGTTTTATTATTTTCGTAGCTTTTAAAGTTTAGAAAATGAAAACGCTATTCACAATTGCTTTTATATTGACAACAATTTTTACGTTTGCTCAACCTTCCCAAACGGTTAGAGGTAAAGTAGTTGACAATGAAACAAACTTCCCTTTAGTAAGTGCAAAGATTGAAATATTTACAGGTGATTCTACTATAAAATATAGAGTATTATCAGATTTAGATGGTGCTTTTGAAATAAAAAGTGTACCTATTGGTAAACATTCTATGATGATTTCACTTTCAACTTATGAAACAAAAACACAAACAGTTGAGGTAAATTCTGGTAAAGAAACGGTTTTACAAGTTAGTTTATTAGAAGCTTATGTTGATCAGCCAGAAGTTAAAATTGTTGCTCGTAAAAAAGGAGAGGTAATTAATGAAATGGCGCTGTTGTCAGCTCAACAATTTAGTGTTGAAGAAACCAATCGTTACCCTGGTTCTCGATCAGATCCTGCTCGTATGGCTTCTAATTTTGCCGGTGTTCAAGGTGCTGATGATTCTAGAAATGACATCATTATTCGTGGAAACTCACCTTTAGGTGTTGTATGGAAAGTTGAAGGAATTGATATTCCAAATCCATCACACTTTGCAATTTCAGGAAGTACCGGTGGACCTGTGACCATTCTTAACAATAAAATCTTAGGAAATTCTGACTTTTTTATGAGTGCTTTTCCTGCTCAATACGGAAATAGTACTTCAGGAATTTTCGATTTAAAATTAAGAAATGGAAATAGTAATAATTATGAATTCACAGGACAATTTGGTTTTTTAGGAACTGAGTTTTTATCAGAAGGACCATTAAGTAAGAAAAGAAAATCGAGTTACTTGGTAATGGGCCGATATTCAACCTTGAGTTTATTTAAATCCTTAGGAATTAGTATTGGGACAGATGCAGTTCCCGTTTATGGAGATATTGCTTACAAATTTAATTGGACATTAAAAAAAGGAGGAACTCTTTCATTTTTTGGTATTGGTGGGAAAAGTCAAATTTCGATTTTAATTTCTGATCAAAAAAAATTCACTTCAGAGTTATATGGTGAAAGTGATAGAGATCAATACTTCGGAACAGCAATGGGAGTTACGGGTTTTGTTTATAAGAAAACGTTAAGTGAAAAAACATTCTTTACTTCTACAATTGCTATTAGCCAAGAAAATCAACACGCAAATCATAACTATGTTGTGAGGCATCTAGATTCATCTAAAACGAATATCATTTTAGATTCTGTTTATCCTTTGATGGGTTATTCTTTTAAAACGACTAAGTCATCATTGTTTCTGAGTTTAAATCACAAAATAGACAAAAAACATTTGATTAAAACAGGTATTAATTTAGATGGTTTTCAATTTAATATGATTGATTCTGTTTTAACGAGTGATCATACACTTTTCATTAATAGATGGAATTATAAAGGAGCAGCACTTCTCATTCAGCCTTTTATTCAATGGAAATGGAGAATGAAAGAAAACATGGATTTCACATTTGGATTGCATAATCAGTATTTTTCATTGAGCAATTCATTTAGTCAAATTGAACCTAGAATGGGTTGGAAATTGCGTCTTAAAAAAGACAAAGCAATTTTTGCTGGTTTAGGTTTACACAGCCAAACACAACCGATGTATACCTATATGTATCATTTGCAAGGAACAACGGATTTGCACAATAAAAAAATGGGTTTCACACAAAGTTTTCATTCTGGAATTGGATTTGAAAAAGCATTTAAAAATCAATTGAATTTTAGAACAGAGGCTTATTATCAATATTTGTATAGAATTCCTGTAACTGCTGCTCCCAGTTCATTTTCTTTAATAAATATGGGAGGTGGGTTTTCTAGATTTTTTCCTGATCAACTTCAAAATACAGGAACAGGTTACAATTATGGAGTTGAGTTAACAGTTCAAAAATATTTTGACAAATCATTTTTCTTTATGTTATCATCTACTTTATACGAATCCAAATATAAAGGTAGTGATGGAATATTGAGAAACACATCTTATAATGGGAATCATGTATCAAATATTCTAGCTGGAAAAGAATTTAAATTAAGCGCAAAACAATCAATAACACTAGGTGTTAAAATTACCTATGCGGGAGGAAAACGATATGGTCTTGTAGATGTAGCAAAATCTAAAGCAGTTAATGATTTAATTTATCGTGATTCAGCTTACAACGACATGCAATTTAAAGATTATTTTAGAACAGATTTAAAAATAAATTGGAAATTAAATACGAAGAAGATGACACATGAAATAGGTGTTGATTTGGTAAACATTTTCAACACTAAAAATATACTAAGTCTTTCATATTCTCCTAGTTTGATAGATCCGAACAAAGAACCTTATGCAACAAAATACCAACTTGGTTTTTTACCACTATTTTATTACAAAATAGATTTTAAAGCAGGCAAGAAGGAAGATAAAAAGTAAAGCGTAAAATGTTTACGATATGAATAAACCTCATTCTATAGTGAGGTTTTATATATTATGAATTTTCTATTTTACCATTCTGGACAAGTGTCACATCCATTTACAGATCTTCCATAAAGGAAAAGACCAATTGCAAAATTTACAGAAGCAAATCCAAAATGTTGACTAGAATAGGACGAATTATCTATTTTTCTAGTTCTTACTCTAGTTTGATTAATAAAACCAGTATTTAGGTTTAATTGTAAGAAAATACGGTTATAAAATTCTAATCGATTCCCAATATTTAGTGAACCACCGATCCCAGAAACAGATACTGTCTCAAGGTCTTTTTTACCAGCAAAAAGGAATGTGTTTTTTGATATAACTGGTCCGAATCCAATTCCAAAATCAGTTGAAAAATTCATATTGTTTTTCTTATTACTTCGATACCACGGAGTTGTCCAATCTAATTCTAATCTCAAATAATTCATCCCACAATTTTGATAATTAAAAACAGCTGTATCAACTATGTGTTCAGCACCATCAAATTTTCCATAATTAATCGAATCAGCTGTGGCTCCTACAACACCGGCTAAAAATACCCTCGCACGATTTTCTAAATTATATGTAAACTTATCATAACCAACAGAAAGACATAAATTATTTTTTATGTAACGACCTATTCGAGCACTTATTTGTGGACTTATAGTTGGTTGTTTAGTAAAATAATTTTGGTATTTCAATGGAGCAGGCTGATCTGAAGCTAAAGCATCTTTTATTGTTAAATCATAATTTGGTCCAGAAACTCTTAAATCTGTTTTAGTATAATATGCCCTGTTTAAGCCTATATAACCTATATACGTGTTTTTTCCGTAAGTAAGTTTAGTCTTTTTAAATTTTTTATATTGAGCTTCTACCGTAAATGAAAAAATCAATAATAGTATTGTAAATACGAATCTCATATGACAAAGGTTTAAATTAAACGACTGGTTATGACATTTTTAAAAACGCAATTTCTTTTTCAGTTAGATGACGATAATGACCTCTTGGTAAATCTTTTTTAGTTAAACCAGCAAATTGAACGCGATCTAATCTCACAACATCGTATCCCATTGCTTCAAAAGATCGACGAACAATTCTATTTTTACCAGAATGTAGTTCAACGCCAATCTCTCTAGGATTATCTTTTACATATTCAGCTTTATCAAATATAATTTTTCCATCTTCTAATTCTAATCCAGTAGTAAGACGATTTACATCTTCTAATTTCACAGGTTTATTCAATTCTACATGGTAAATTTTACTGCATTTGTGACGAGGATGTGTTAATTTTTTAGACATATCTCCATCGTTTGTAAACAATAATAAACCTGTAGTTTCACGGTCTAAACGTCCAACAGGATAAACTCTTTCTTTACATGCTTTCGCTACTAAACTCATTACTGTTTTTCTCCCCCAAGGATCATCCATTGTAGTAATAAAATCTTTTGGTTTATTTAGTAAAACGTATTGTTTTTTCTCCGCATTAATTGTTTCGCCATCATATCTTACTCGATCTCCAGGCTTTACTTTATATCCTAATTCTAAGATGATTTCATCATTAACTGTTACAACTCCAGTTTGAATTAATACATCAGCTTCACGTCTTGAGCAAATTCCAGCATTCGATAAATATTTATTTAATCGAATATCAACCGCATTTACATTTGGCATTGGATCACCTTTTGCAACTCTTTTTTTATTGTCAATAAAACGTGTTCCTTTAGGTGCACTTTTTCCACTTGGAGAAGATGGCTCTTTTCCAATAATTGATTTAAACTTAAAGTCATTTGCTTTTTTTTCAGCTTTAGATTTTTCTCCTGTTTTAGAAGTAGTTTTTTTAGCTGAAGTTGAAGTAGATCTAGATTTTTTTCTTCCTTCGTTTCCTTTTTTTGTGTTCATCACGAGCATAAATATTTTTACAAAGATAGACCAAAATTAGCTATCTTCAATGTTTTTAATACTTTAACGCAAATAATCAAAAATAGATACACTATTATAATTATATATTTGCAACCTGTAATTTGCTAATCTACAAATCTCAACAACTAAATGCATCTTCAATATGTTCTAGGTCTGTTCGAAAACCATTATGGATAATAGAGATAACATCAAAGCGAGTTTCAATGTGAATATTCTCTTTATTGATATAATCATTTGCAACTTGAATAATTGATTTTTGTTTAGATCTCGTAACAGCTCTCCAAGGTTCACCTATTTCTGCCGTTTGTCTTGTCTTTACTTCAACAATGATTAATTGATTTTCAAATAGCGCAATTATATCAACTTCATTTTTTCGATAATGATAATTACGTGTGAGAATTGTATATCCTTTTTTTATTAAGTGATTACAGGCCATATTTTCTCCATAAATACCTAATTCTTGATGATTCATGATAATTAAATTAAATTTTACTTAATATTAAGATAATAAAAAAGGTCATTGTAAATACATTTATTACACCCAAAATCTGAATTCTAGTTTTCTTCGTTTTTTGATTTAATCACAAATTATTTATATTTAAATAATATATAATCAGGGATTTAACTATAAATAATTTCTTTTAATTAATTTCAATTAATTCGTTTTATTTAAACTTAAAAGGCAATAAAGTGATAATTAGATTTTATTAGGTATTTGAATTTGAACATTTTGATCTTCATATCTTTTGATTTTAACAAATTATTTCCTTAATTTTTAGAAAGATTTACCATATATTTACAAACAATTTTAGCAACTTATCAACAATTTTCAACTATAAAAAAGATGGAAGTTGTGTTTTTTTGTATTAAAGAATTTTAAATAAATTGAACGTAAAAACTATTGAAATTGAGCATAATGGGATTAAAAGGAAACCTTTATTGCTTGATTTCGTAAAGACTGAAATTAAACCAACTCTTTTTAAAAGAGTGTTTGGAAAGAATTATTTAACAACTGCGAAATGAAGAAACTTTATCTTGAACTTTTCACGTCATTTGCCTTGATGATTTTATTTAAGATTAATTCTTTTGTAAATAGTTGTTTTCGGAAATCAATACAAATCAGTCGAAAGTTGAACAATCCATATAAACAACTTTTTTCATTCACATTTCGTCTAGTTAGTAAGGAAGAAGACACTACTTCTAAAACTGCTACAATATATAATAGCTATAATAATATTAACGCTAATTATCTTGATTATAATCAATCAAACAGAATTAGTTTTTTAAATACATTAATCATTAATAATTGATTATGAAGAAAAAGTTACTTTTAATTTTAACTGTATTTGTCCTTGGGATTCAGTTTTCTGGATGGTCACAGTGTGCTCCAGATGTCACTAAACCAATTTTCACGTTTTGTCCAGGTAATCAAAGTGTAGGAACAAATTCTGCTTGTATATATGTACATCCTGATGCTTCATGGGATCCAATTGCAACAGATAATTGTGGTGGAGCAGTTAGTTATTCTTATTTGGTTACAAACCCTGGTTTTACAGCTCCATTTCAAGCACCTACAACGTTAAACGGATTTAATTTTCCTAAAGGCTCAAAATGGGTTACTGTTACTGCAACTGATGCTGCAGGAAATAATTCAGATCCTTGTTTTTTTGTAGTAACTGTTTCAGATGACGACGCACCGGCTATTACTTGTCCTTCTGATATTAATATTTTAAATTCTGATGCGGGAGTTTGTGGAGCAGCTGTTTCATTTGTTGCTCCTGTTGGGACAGATAATTGTCCTTCACCATCTACTTCATTAATTGCAGGTTTTGCTTCAGGGTCTGTTTTCCCAGTTGGAACAACAATCAATACCTTTCGTGTAACGGATGGGGCAGGTTTAACTGCTCAATGTAGTTTTAATATTTCCGTAATAGATTCTGAAGATCCAATAATATCATGTCCTTCTAATCAAACGTTTAATAATACTCCTAGCTTATGTACTTATACAAATTCTGGATTAACTTTAAATGCAACAGCTACAGATAATTGTAATACATTAACTTATTCATATATATTATCTGGTGTAACAACTGGTAGTGGATCAACTTTAAATGGTAAAACTTTTAATAAAGGAGTAACAAATGTTCAATGGACTGTTGTTGATGGTTCAGGAGTAACGAATCCATCTGTTTGTAATTTTACAATTACAGTGGTTGATAATGAACCTCCAGTAATTTCATGTGTTGCAAATCAATCCGTATTCACTGATGCAATTGTTTGTTCATATACAAAATCTGGAACAAGTTGGAATGCAACCGGTTCAGATAACTGTACAACTGTAAATTTCACTTACGCTTTAACTGGTGTTACTTCTGGTTCTGGATCTTCTTTAAATGGAATTTCATTTAATAAAGGAGTAACAACAGTAACTTGGACTGCAACGGATTCAAAAGGATTAACTTCAACTTGCAGTTATACAGTGACAGTGGTTGATAACGAAGCACCAATTTTTGTAGCTTGTGGACCAAGTAAATCAGTTAATACCGATGCGGGTGTATGTACTTATACTAGAGCAGGATCAGCTTGGAATCCAACGGCGTCTGATAACTGTTCTACTAGTATTTCATATGTATTATCTGGTGCAACTTCTGGGTCAGGAACGACAACAGCAGGCTTAGTATTTAATAAAGGTGTAAATACGTTAACTTGGACTGTAAATGATGGTTCAGGAAATGCAGCTACTTGTAATTTTAATGTTACTGTAACAGATAATCAAGATCCAACTATTTCTTGTGTTGCTAATCAATCCGTAAATACGGATTTAGGAGTATGTACTTATACAAAATCAGGTACAAGTTGGAATCCAACAGCAGCAGATAATTGTACTTATACACTAACATACGTTTTAACAGGTGCGACTTCAGGTAGTGGATCAAATACACTAAACGGAGTTTTATTTAATAAAGGTGTAACAACTGTTACTTGGACAATTAATGACGGAACAAGACCAATAAAGACATGTTCAAATTCAATAACAGTTGTAGATAATCAAAATCCAACTATTTCATGTACGACAAATAAAACTGTACCTGCAGATTTAGCAACTTGTACATATACTAATGGAGGTACAAGTTGGGATGCAACTGCAACAGACAATTGTACGACGACTTTAACATATACATTAACAGGAGCAACAACAGGTACAGGATCTTCATTGGCAGGAATTGCTTTCAATAAAGGAACAACAACAGTTACATGGAGTGTAACGGATGGGGTAAATCCAGCACAAACATGTAGTTATAATGTAGTAGTA
>CALPUT020000019.1 GCA_943326825.2 Chryseobacterium gleum
ACAACCCCATTTGTCCAAACACCGATGTTTCCCATTGGAGTTGAAGTTAATGTTCCTATATTTTGATCAGGACTTCTTGTCAACTTTGTTACAATACTTTGATCTGATGGAGTATTAGGATTTGCAGTCCAAGGTCCAATTGTATAATCAGGAATGCAAGTACTACTGATATAAACATCTGAAGAAGTATATTGAACTACTTGAACATTGGATTCGATACCACCAAAACCAGTTGCTCCAGTCGTATTTCTAATCCATGAAGTAATTTCTGGACCCTGTGTAAAAGCAATAGGTATATTCAATAAAAGTAAACCTATAATTAATATTCTTTTTCTCATAATTTAATATTTTAAAATTTAATTTAAATCGCTCATTACAAATGTATATCTGTTTTTCTTACTATAAAAAACTTATCGGCAAACGTCAAAAATGTGTCGGTGTTTGTTCAATTTACTATTAAATTAAGATTAAGAATCTAAATTCTTTCAACTTGTTGATAAATTCGATTCGTAAATTCAAAAAAAAAACTATTTTTGCAACTCTAAATTTGCAACATGTTAGAAAATATATCAGATATCAATTTAAAAGATCAGTTTAAGAATAATCCTAAACTAAAAAGAACAACATATATCGTTGGTGGATTAGTGGTAATCGTTTTAGGTTATTTCCTTTACAAACAATATATATGGAATCCTGCTAACGAAAAATCTAAAGGTGCATACTATGTTGGTTTGAACTTAGCAGATAAAGATTCAACTGATGCAGCAATCAACGAATTAACTTCAGTTGTAAAAAAATTCGATGGTAAAATTGGTGGAGAAGTTGCTCAATTCGTTTTAGCTCGTCAATACATGGCAAAGGGTGACTTTAAAAAAGCATTAGACGAATTGGAAGGTGTTGATGTAAAAGATACGTATGTAGCTGCTATGGCTTTTGGTCTTCAAGGAGATTGTCAAAGTGAATTAGGAAAACATGATGATGCAATTGAATTATATGTTGATGCTGCAAAAGCAAGTGATAATGAATTAACTTCACCAATGTATCTTTTCAAAGCAGGTTTATGTGCTGAAAAATTAAAAGATTACGAGAAAGCAACTGAGTTTTACACTCAAATTAAAGAAACTTATGGTGAATTTGCTCGTCAAAAAACAATTGAAAAATATATCGCTAGAACTAGCAACAATACTAAAAAATAAATATGGCAACAGCAAATCGCAATTTGTCAGAATATAATAAGGACTTTGTTCCAAACGGTGCCGATTTTAAAATCGGCATTGTTGTTTCTGAATGGAATGATTCTATCACATTGAATCTATTAAAAGGTGCAAAAGAAGCGCTTTTAGAAAACGGAGTAAAAGAAGAAAACATACTGGTTCGTTTTGTACCAGGAGCTTTTGAATTACCTTTAGGTGCTCAATACATGTGTGAATTCACTCAAGTAGACGGAGTAGTTGCAATCGGAGTTGTTATTCAAGGAGAGACAAAACATTTTGATTTTGTTTGCGACGGAGCAACTCAAGGGATCAAAGATGTTAACTTACAATACAATACTCCAGTAGCTTTTTGTTTGTTAACTGATAATAACATCCAACAATCAATCGATCGTTCTGGTGGTAAACACGGAAACAAAGGAATCGAATGTGCAATTGCATGTATGAAAATGATTGGATTGAAAAAAGATTTTGAACAAGAAGCGACACGTTTTTTAAATAATTAATCTAAATACTTTTGCTATGACACTAATAAAATCTATTTCTGGTATCAGAGGTACAATTGGCGGAAAAGTAAACGATGGTTTAACTCCTATAGATGCCGTAAAATTTGCTGCTGCTTATGGAACTTGGTTGAAAAACAGAAATTCTTCTAAATCATTAACAGTTGTTGTTGGACGTGACGCACGTTTATCTGGACAAATGATTTCAGATTTAGTAATCTCAACTTTAGTAGGATTAGGAATTGATGTTGTAAACTTAGGTTTATCTACTACTCCAACTGTTGAAGTTGCTGTTACGATGGAAAACGCAAATGGTGGCATCATTTTAACTGCTAGTCACAATCCAAAACAATGGAATGCTCTTAAACTTTTAAATGAAAAAGGTGAATTCATTTCTGCAGCAGATGGCGAAGAAGTTTTAAGAATTGCAGAAGAAGAATCTTATTCATTTGCTGAAGTAGATGATTTAGGTAAAGTTTCAGAAACTGACGAATATTTACAAAAACATATTGATGCTATTTTAGCATTACCTTTAGTTGATAAAAAAGCGATTGAAGCTGCTAATTTTTCAGTAGTTGTTGATGCTGTAAATTCAACTGGTGGTATTTTTGTTCCAGCAATGCTAGAAGCATTAGGAGTAAAAAATATTACTAAAATGTATTGTGAACCAACAGGTCATTTCCCTCACAATCCAGAGCCATTACCGGAACATTTAACTGATTTATCAGATAAAATCAAAGAAATTGGAGCTGATTTAGGAATTACTGTTGATCCAGATGTAGATCGTTTAGCATTGGTGTGTGAGGACGGTTCTATGTTCGGTGAAGAATATACATTAGTAGCTTGTGCTGATTATGTGTTGACACATACACCTGGAGCAACTGTTTCAAATCTTTCATCTACAAGAGCATTGAGAGACATTACAGAAAACAGAGGTTTGGTTTATTCTGCAGCTGCTGTTGGAGAAGTGAATGTCGTGACAAAAATGAAAGAAACTAACGCTGTAATTGGAGGTGAAGGAAATGGTGGTATCATTTATCCTGAATTGCATTACGGACGTGATTCATTAGTAGGAATTGCATTATTCTTAAGCCTTTTAGCACATAAAAAAATGAAGGTTTCTGAATTAAGAGACATTTACCCTACTTATACCATTTCAAAAAACAAAATAGAATTAACACCAGAAATCAATGTCGATAATATTTTAGCTGAAATGGCTAAAAAATATGCTTCTTATGAAGTAGATACGATTGATGGAGTTAAAATTTATATTGAGAAAGAATGGGTTCACTTACGTAAAAGTAATACCGAACCAATCATTCGAATTTATTCTGAAAGTGAAACTGCTGAAAAAGCAAATCTCTTTGCAGAACGAATTATCAGTGAAATTAAAGAATTAATATAAAATCAAAAGGTTGTAATATAAATTACAACCTTTTTTGTTTTATCCCCTTTTATCCTTTCGAATAATTCGAATAAATAATATCAATCCAAGCAACACCGCAAAACTCCCTATAAAAAATGGCATTCCATAAATCGGCGTAGAAAAATTCTCTTTTGCAGTGAAGTAGTAAAATATTCCCATCATAATTGGTGGTCCAATGATTTCAGCAATGCTCAATACACTTGTAATTAAACCTTGTAATTCACCTTGTTCACTTTCGGATACTTTGTTTGACATGATAGCCCTTATTGCAGGATCAATTAATCCTGAGAATGCATATGGCATCATAAGTACATAAATCATCCAACCTGAAGTAGACAAACCAATTGCATTCATTACAATAAATGTGATAACCATACTGAAAATCGCTGTCTTTTCTTCTCCGAATTTTTTAGATATTATTCCAGCCAAACCACCTTGAACAATCGCAATACAAACACCGACAACAGTTAATGAAATACCTACATCTTTAATACTCCAATCAAACTTTCCAATTGTATAATAGTTCCAAGTACTATGAACGGACATGGCTCCAAAGAAAACTAAAAATAAGACTACAAAAATTAATGCGAAACCTTTGTATTTCTTCAATTGAAAAAAAGCTCCAACTGGATTTGAGCTCTTCCATGAAAACGGCCTACGATTTTCAAAGCTTAACGATTCTTTTAAAACGATTGTACCGTAAACTAAATTCAATAATGATAATCCAGCAGCGAATAAGAATGGGGCTCTAATATCCATATTCCCAATCAATCCTCCAATTGCTGGACCAATAATAAATCCAATTCCAAAAGCGGCGCCTACAATACCGAAGTTTTTAGCTTTGTTCTCAGGAGTTGAAATGTCAGCAATATAGGCGGAAGCAGTCGTAAAACTTGCACCAAACATTCCTGACAAACACCTTCCAACGATTAACCAAGCAATCGAGGGAGCAAAATACATAAAAATATAATCGATCCCTAGACCAAATAAAGACATTAACAAAATTGGTCTTCGTCCATAACGATCACTCAAAGAACCAATTAGTGGAGAAAATAAAAATTGCATAAAAGCATAACAACCTAAAATAATACCGTAATATTCAGCTGACTCTTCAATACTTATATGTGCAATATCAGAAACCAAACTTGGTAAAGAAGGTATAATTATCCCAAGACCTGTGGCATCAATCACAATTGTAATAAAAATGAAAATAAATGCGTTTTTAGAATTCATATATTTTTTAAAAGCTTCAAAGATACATGAGATTCTATAATAAAAGTTAATCCTCATTTATGATTCAAACGTTCTTCTTATTTTCACATAAAAAACACAATGAACAACTTGAAAATAAGTGCAATCATAACAGGAGTTACAGGAATGGTAGGCGAAGGCGTATTAAACGAGTGTTTACTTCATCCAAATGTTGAGAATGTATTAGTAATCAACCGAAGACCTTGTGGGATTATTCACCCGAAATTAAAAGAAATAATTCATCAAGATTTTTACAATTTTGAACCTATAAAAGATCAATTAAATGGCTACAATGCTGCCTTTTTGTGTTTAGGAGTAACTTCTGTTGGAAAAAAAGAACCTGAATATTATAAATTAACTTTCACGTTGACGTTTCATTTTGCTGAATTACTGAGTGAAATCAATAATGACATGACTGTTTGCTATGTATCTGGAGTTGGAAATGACAGCACTGAAAAAGGCAAATCAATGTGGGCAAGAGTAAAAGGAAAAACTGAAAATGATTTAATGAAACTTCCATTCAAGAAAGTATTTCCTTTCCGACCTGGCTTCATAAAACCAACTGAAGGAATGAAAAACACCCACAAATTCTATAAATATATCAATTGGTTGTTTCCAATCGGAAGGGCGCTTTATCCAAAAGTATTTTGTACGTTAAAAGAAGTTGGTTTAGCAATGATCAACTCAGTAAATTTAGCTGAAGACAGAAAAATTATTGAAGGCAAAGATATAATCGAATTAAGCAAAAAGAATTAATTAAACTTAATTGCCTTTACAGGTGTAATTCGAGTAATCACATAGCTAGGGATTATTAATGCCGTCAAACAAACGATTAATGTTCCCAAGTTTAAAATTGCCCAATGCCAAAAACTCAATTCAATCGGAACTTCCGTTAAATAATATACTTCTGGATTCAAGGTGAAAATTCCAAATTGACTTTGAATAAAACAAAATCCTAGACCGATAACATTTCCCCAAATCATACCTCGACCAATTAGATAAGCAGCCTGATACAAAAAGATTTTACGGATACTCCAGTTGGTTGCTCCCATTGCCTTCATCATTCCAATAAAGTTTGTTCTTACCAAAATAAGAACCAATAAAGCTGAACCCATATTAATGATTCCGATAATAATCATCAAGGTTAAAATGATCACCACGTTCAAATCTAAAAATCCAAGCCAAACAAAAATATCATTCTGATTATCAATAATACTTGTCACTTTTAATTGCTCATCAAAAGGCGTTGGAATAAATTCAATTTGCTTTTTTAATTGATCTACCATTTCTGGTAATTCATCCCAATTATCGATGTTTATTTCAATTCCACCTATGTAATTCTCGTAACTTCCTTTACCATTGGTCTGCTCAAAAATGATTGTTTTTTGTGAACATTGAATCGAAAATTTAGTTCCATCTTCGTTTAAATATTTTTTGATAATTGAACCATTTTCATCTTTTCTCGGATCACATAGTGTATAAGGAGTTCCTTTAATTTTTATTGAAAGATAAGCCGTATCAGGAATGCTGGTTTCTTCATTTTTTCCTTCAATATTGTTCCAATAATCCGATGCAATCAATTTGATTACAGTATCTTTTGTTGGACAAATCGTAAAACCGGAATATGTATCAAAACCTTCTCCCCAATCGTAACGGTAATTTCCATTTCCGCCATTAATATCGGCTTTAACTATTAAACTCTCATTAGACAATGTGTCTTCGACAATGATACTTGCCAAAATTCCCCAATCATTTAAGAGTTGAACATTACGAATATCTCCAATTACAATCTTTTTATCGAATTCTTCTAAACCAGTATCGTAAATACCAACAACTTTAAACATTCGTTTGATTGGCTGATTTTTCACGAAAAAAGCTCTGATTTCATCTCCAACTTTAAAATTCAAATCTCTTGCTATACGATCTGAAATCAATAGTTCATTAGATGGTAAGCTACTTTTAAAATTTGGCAACTTCCCTTTGATTAAATTTTCTTTAAAAAATTTCCAATTGTAATCAGAACCAACTCCTTTTATAATTGCCCCTTGAATTTCTTGCTGTGTATCTGAAGTATCTTTTCCGTTTGCCAGTTTATAGGTCACTTCTTTTTTATCAGATTGAAATAAAACCGGTTTATAAGCAGTTGCATTAGAGGAAGAAATTCCCTTCATTTTTTTTAATGCAGGTAAAAAGGTCTGATTTTTGTTTATTGGATTACATTCGTAAATACTTCCCTCACCGGAGTTCATTACAAAAACATGAGAGCCAAAGCCTGAAACTTTATTACGCACTTCATGCTGAAAACCAGTCACTATGGCAATCGTAATTAAGTTAACAACAACGGATAGTGAAATACTTAATATAGATATACGCACAATTGGTCGAGAAACTTTAGTACCTTCGACCTCATTTTTGAGAATTCTTTTCGCTATGAAATGTTCAAATGACAATATTCTATTTTTTAGGACACTAAAGTACATAAAGCTTTTGTCCCTTAAAAGTATTTTGTTGTTTTTGATTGCTTCTTGTAGTCTATTGGCTGGAAGTGAGAATAAAAAAAATGCTCCAACTGTCAGTCAAGAGAAAAAAAATCAAACCATTATTGAGGAGCCTGTTGAAGAAATCAAAACGGAAACAGCACAACAAACTGTTTATCATGATCCAATAGTAGGAGCTGAAAGATTAAACTTATACATTGATTCTTTAAAAGGGAAACGAATTGCTATCGTAAGTAATCAAACGAGTGTATTAAGGAAAACACATATTGTCGATACTCTTTTAGCCCATGGAATTACGATTGCAAAAGTATTTGCACCTGAACATGGTTTTAGAGGTGATGCGGATGCTGGAGAAAAAATAAATTCTTCTATTGATGAAAAAACCGGAATTCCAATTATCTCTTTGTACGGAAAAAATAAGAAACCATATCCGGATCAGTTAGAAGATGTTGATATCGTTATTTATGATATTCAAGATGTGGGGGTTCGTTTCTATACATACATCTCTACTCTACATTATGTTATGGAAGCTTGTGCTGAAAATCAAAAACGATTATTAGTCTTAGATCGTCCAAATCCCAATGGGCATTATATCGATGGGCCTGTTAGAGATCATGCTCACAAATCGTTCGTTGGAATGGATCCAGTTCCAATTGTTTACGGAATGACAATTGGCGAATATGCTTTAATGGTCAACGGTGAAAAATGGTTATCTGATAGTTTACAATGTAATCTTTGGATTGTTCCATGTAAATATTATGTTCATAAATCAAAATACATTTTACCCGTTGCTCCTTCTCCTAACTTAAGAACAGAAATTGCAGTAACACTTTATCCAAGTTTGTGTTTATTTGAAGCCACAAGTATTAGTATAGGCCGCGGAACAGAACGTCCTTTTGAAATGTTTGGTCATCCGAACTTTCCATCTACTGGTTATTCTTTTACACCAGTCCCAAGTTTTGGAGCTAAAAGCCCATTATGGGAAAACACTCCTTGCAATGGTTACGATCTTCAAAATAGCCAACGAAGAAGAACATATGAAATTAATTTAGGTTGGTTAATTCAGGCAAAAGGAATGTTAGGAGATACTGTTGAATTTATAAATCAAACAGATTTCTTTAACCGTTTAGCTGGTAATAGTGCTTTACGACAACAAATACTAGCAGGTAAAACTGCAAAAGAAATTCGCGAATCTTGGAAACCGGATTTGGATAAATTCAAAAAAATCAGACAAAAGTATTTACTATACAAATGATTCCTTATTGTATTGAATTCAAGTAAATACTTTCAAAAAAAATCTTATATTTGATTATGAGGATTTTGGGATTAATTTGTGTTTTTGTTTTGATACTTTCATGTAAACATGAAAAAGTCAATGAACCTATTTCTTCACCCGAGAATCAGATAAAAGTTACAATCCAACCTTATTTTGGTTTAGAAAAACTTTATTTAGACTCTATTTTCACTTTTTCCAATGGCAATCAAATAAAGTTTACAGACATCAAATTTTATTTTTCAGAGCTTACAAATGACAATTCTATTCAATTAATTGATGCAGCTTTTTTTAATTATCGTCTAAAAGGCAATTCTTTTATCTCAAAAACTGGAAACTATTCAGATTTTTCAACTTTGAAAGGCTTCTTAGGTTTACACAATGACAATCATAAAGATCCATCAGCTTTTCCAAACGACAGTCCTCTAAACATAATGAACACAGATGGAATGCATTGGGGATGGAATGATGGATATTCATTTGTTCAAATCGAAGCAAGAGCTGATACGATAAATGATGGTATTAAAAATTTCAATCATACAATTGTTTTTCATGTTGGTACAGATCAATTTTTACAAAATGTAAATTATTCAAATTTAAATTGGCAAAGTATTGGGAATTACACTTACCAACTTGCCTTTAAATTGGACATGAAAGATGTTTTTGAAAATAGTACTCAACCAATAAATATCAAAACGGAGTTTATGACACACAGCAGTGCCGGTCAAGAAGCTTTAAGTTTAAAAGTGATTCAAAATTTTAAATATGCTTTAAATCCAATGTAAAATGAAAGGGGAATTACTCTTATTTATAGGAATTATTATTTTTCTTTCCTGCAAGAAAGAAAAAGTTGGACATCAAACAACTCCATATGTATTAGAAATTCCTTCTCACTTCCCTTCTATGATAATTCCTGAAGACAATCCTATGACGGTTGAAGGTGTTGCCTTAGGAAGAAGATTGTTTTATGAAAAAATGTTAAGTGGTGATAATTCAATGTCCTGTGCATCTTGTCACTCTCCAGCTGCAGCATTTTCAGATACGTCTCAATTTTCTTCAGGAATAGATAAACAAAAAGGAACTAGAAACTCAATGGCTCTTTTTAATTTAGGATGGCAAAATTATTTTTTCTGGGATGGAAGATCAGCATCATTAGAAGAACAAATTTTAGAACCAGTTCCGAATCCGATAGAGATGCATCAATCATGGAAAGATGCTGTTTCTAAATTAAGTACTGATATTTCCTATAAAAATGACTTCTTCTTTGCATTTAATACAAAGGAATTTGATTCAATTCATGTCTCTAAAGCAATAGCACAATTTTTAAGAACTTTGATTTCCGGTTCTTCGAAATATGATGTCATGTATAAACATTCAAACAACATGAGTTTATCTTCTTCTGAGAGCATAACACTTCAGACAGTTACACCTGAAGAATGGGCTGGTTACGATTTATTCAAAAGCTTAAACGGAGCCGATTGTTTTCATTGTCATAATGGCCCATTAATGCAAGTTGAAAAATTCAGTAACAATGGTTTAGATGCAAGTTTTACAGACATTGGTAGAGGCGCAATCACAAACAAATCGAATGACAATGGTAAGTTTAAAGTACCATCATTGCGAAATATTGCTTTATCTGCCCCATATATGCACGATGGTAGATTTAAAAGTTTAGATGATGTTATAAATCATTACTCCACAGGTGTTCAACAAAGTGCTACGATAGATCCAAAGATGGAGTTCGTATTTCAAGGTGGGGTTCAACTTGATTTCCAGCAAAAATCATTATTGAAAGCGTTTTTAATGACTCTGACAGATTATAAATACATCAATAACCCAAAGTTTAAGGCGCCTTGAAAAAAGTTAAAAAGTAATCTCAGGTAATTAAAGCATTATATAATTGAAATGTTAATTATTTTTTCCTTGTGATACTAATTTTGTAACTTTGCGTTGGCATATTTATTTCAAGTAACTTATTTATAGTTTATTCGTTTAATATCCAAAAAAATAAGTTTGTAATATTGCTTTAAACTCCAACTAATGACGGAAGAAAAAAGACAAACAACAGAAGAGAAAGCTCTAAAAATTAATTTAACTAGAGATGTATACGGATGCTTTGCTGAAATTGGTGCAGGACAAGAAGTTGCTGCTAATTTTTTTAGAGCTGGAGGTAGTTCAGGGACCATAGCATACTCTCAATCTGCATACGATATGAAAGTTTCAGATTCAATGTATGGAGAAGCTTCTCGATATGTATGCGAAGAAAGGCTTTTAACAATGCTAGATACGGAATACGAAACAATGAAATTTCGTTTGCCTGAAAAAAATAAAGACACACGTTTTTTTGCATTTTGTAACACTGTTGAATCTTTAAACTATCATAAGACAAATCAAGGACAAGGTTGGGTTGGTATTCGTTTCCAATTAAGCCTAGACTCGAAGCCAAATGATATTATCTTGCATGTCAAAATACACGACACTAGCAACAAAAGTCAACAAGATGCACTTGGAATTTTAGGTGTTAATTTAATTCATGCGGCATATTTCCACAATGACAATTTAGAAGACTTTTTGGAAGACTTAGTTCATCGTTTACCAAGGGAAAGAATGGAAATAGATATGCTTCGAGTTTCAGGACCAGATTTTGAAAAAATTGATAATCGAATCATTGCATTAAATTTAGTGAAAAAAGGAATTACTGATGCAACTATGTTTGATTTATGTGGTAATGTTCTTCAGCCTGCTACTGCTCTTTATAAAAGAAACATACTTTTAATGCGTGGTCGTTTTAGACCAGTTACAAAAGTACATATCGACATGATCGAAAATGGTATAGCCAATTTCATGAAAGAAGAAGAAGTTGAACCAGAGAATGTTAGTCTAATTTTAGAATTAACGTTAAAAGATTTGACAGCTGACGGGAAAATTTCTGATAAGGATTTCGTTGATCGTGCAGAATTACTTGGGACGTTGGGATATACAGTAATGATTTCAAACTATTTGAAGCATTACAAAATGGTTGATTACTTAGCAAATATTGCAAAAGGCAAGAAAATGGGATTAATCTTAGGCGTTTATAACTTACATGCAATTTTTGATGAACGTTTTTACGATAATTTACCTGGTGGTCTTTTGGAGGCATTTGGAAAAGGATTTGGACACAATGTAAAACTTTATGTTTACCCAGCAATTAATGTAGAAACTGGTGAAATGTATACATTGGAAAATGTTAAAATACCAGAGCATTTAAAAGGACTTTTAACCTATATGAAAGACAATAATAAAATTGATTCGATTAAAGAATTCGATCAAAGTCAATTACATATTATGTCAGACGATGTACTTTCAAAAATAAAAAATAGTGCTACTATGTGGGAAGAAGATGTTCCTGAAGTAGTAGTAAAAGCAATTAAATTTTACGAACTCTTCGGATATTCTCAACCTTCAGTAGAACAACCAATTTCAATATAAGAAACCATGCCTCACATAAAAAACGCACAAATTAGATTTAGGATTATTGACAGGTGTTTAAGAAATAATTTCCGTCCTTTTCCTACCAAAAAAGATTTAAGAGAAGCTTGTGAAGAGGCACTTTATGGTTTAGCTGAAGGCGCAAATATTTGTGACTCAACTATCGAAAAAGACATGTTTGCAATGAAAATGGAGCATGATGCCCCAATTGCATACAGTAAAAGAAATAGTGGTTATTATTACAAGGATGAAAATTTTTCAATCAATGATATTCCACTTTCTGAAGATGATTTAAATTCAATCAAATTTGCAGCTAAAACATTAATGCAATTCAGAGATGTAGATTTATTCAAACAATTTGGAAATGCAATTGATAAAATTGTAGATCGTATTAATATCTCTTCAAATCCTGCAGATCAAGATGTTTCAAATTATGTTCAATTTGAGTCAGCCTTATCGAATGGTGGAAGTGAATATTTATCTGATTTGTTAAGTGCAATTAAAGACAGTCAATTAGTCACTTTTGTTTATACGAGTTATGTTTCCGATAAACCAAAAGCACGAAAAGTTGTACCATTATTACTAAAAGAATATAGAAATAGATGGTATTTAATTTCTTATGATTTAGATAAACAAAGTGTTATAACATATGCTTTAGAGCGTATATCTGAATTAGTTATTACAGAAGAATATGGAATTAAGCCGAAAGATTTTGATCCTGATATCTTTTTCAAACATGCAATTGGAATCACAAGTGGTAATGATGAACCAATGACTATTCATTTTAAAGCAGATAAAGTTTCATCAAAATATATTCAGTCTCAACCATTTCATTCATCTCAAGAAATTATTAAGGAGGGGAAAAACAAAACTACTTTCCAATTGAAAATAATCAATTCAGAAGAATTTATGCGCTCTATATTAAGTTTCGGAGAAGGAATCGAAATTATTGAACCGAAAGAATTAAGAGATGAAATAATCTCAAGAATTAAAGGAATGACTAAAATTTATGAAATTTAATTGTAAAAAATTAGTTCCTTTTTTAAAATTTACTCTATTACTTTTACTAGTAATTCGTTCGTTTAGCTCTTTTTCAAATGTTTCATCAATAAATCATTCGAATGAAATAAAAAATCTTCGAAATTTAATCATTACAAAGCCTGATTTATCAAGAATCATAATAGATCAAAAATTAGCTCAATTTTCAAAAAATAGAAATTATTGGTTAGATTATCAATTGTTAAAAGTTGAATTGTACCGTTTTAGAGGTGATTTCACTCACATGAAATTAGAATTATTCAATGCAATTAGAGTCATCAATAAACAAACTCCACTGGAACAAAAATTATTAATTGATTACTATAGAACAATTAATTATGCCGTAAATAACGATGCAGAAAACCATCTTAAACTTTTAAAAAAAACATTATATTCTGCTCGAAAAAATCATTTTAAATACTTAGAAGCTATATGTCTGAGCACTTATGTTAAATATTATTTTGAGCATAAAAAATTTATTAAAGGTAGAGAATACATCAATAAAGCACGAAAATTATTTCACGAAATAAACGACCTAAATTCTAATTTAATTGTTGAAATTCGTGATGGCATCGGATATTTCTGGGAAGGTAAAGATCAATTAGCATTAAATAAATTCCACGAATGCTTAACCTATTGCCGAAATAATAATTTAAAGCTAAATGAATATTATCTCCTAGTAAATATAGCTGAAACACATCTATTTGCTGAAAACTACGATAGTTCAAAAGTCTATTATTACGAATTTTTAAAACATAAAAACGAAGCTGATTTACGAGATGTGTATCAGGCTTATTTAGGACTTGAATTATTTTATAAAAATCAAAATAAAATAGATTCAGCTTACCATTTTTCCACTTTAATGCATCAAGTAGATGATTCAATTAAGAAAAATTTAGATAAAAAATTAAGCGAAGAAATTGAAAAATCATTTGAAAAAGAACAAAATAATAAAGCACTTCAAGAGAAAGATCAAGTCATTAAAGAAGTTCGAAAAACAAATAAATTAATACTTACATTTTTAATTATAGGTTCTCTATTATTATTATTTATTATATCAATGATATTATATGCTTATAGAACAAAGACAAGATTGAATAATGTGTTGGTTGAACAACAAAAAAGTATAATTGAAAAAAATCTATTAATCGATACTGCATTAAAAGAGAAAGTTATTCTTTTAAAAGAAATTCATCATCGTGTAAAAAACAATCTTCAAATTATTTCTAGTTTATTAAATCTTCAATCTCGAAACATTGATGATCCGAATGTGTTGAATGTTTTAGAAGAAGGCAAAGAGCGAATTCAAGCAATTGCTTTAATTCATCAAAAATTATATCAAGCAGATTCATTTGCAACAATTGATATGGAAAGTTATATCGAAGACCTTGCGTTTCAATTGCATAAAACATACATTTCAAATACTAATATTGACTACTCTATTCATTCAAAAAACATACATTTAAACCTAGATACAGCCGTTCCAATCGGATTAATTATATGTGAATTAGTTACTAATTCATTCAAACATGCTTTTAAAGAAAAAGAAAATGGAAATTTATTCATTCAAATTGAGGCACTAGAAGATAATAAATTTGTTTTAGTAGTTAAAGATGATGGTAGCGGAATGGATAATGCTTTGAAAAAAGAGAAAAAACATGGAATCGGAACTGAAATAGTTGAAGCATTAACAGAACAGTTAGACGGTGAATTAATACTCAAATCATCTGACAATGGAACAACTATTAAAATCTTTTTCTTTCAAGTAGAAAGTTAATTCCTTTCATCTGATTATATTCGTTAAAAATTTTCTAAAACATGGAATTAATTATTTCTACAAATAATGGCGTTTGTGAATTGAAATTAAATCGACCTGAAGTCTTCAATTCTTTCAACAAAACAATGGCTTTACAACTTCAAAAAGCATTAGATGTTTGTGAGAAAGACGATTCAATTAGAGCTATCATTATCACAGGAGAAGGAAAAGCATTTTGTGCTGGACAAGATTTAGCAGAAGCAACAGATCCAAACGGACCTGAATTGCAATCAATCGTTAAAGATCATTACAATCCAATTATAGAACGAATTAGAAACATTGAAAAACCGATTATAGCAGCTGTGAATGGAGTTGCAGCTGGTGCAGGAGCAAATATTGCTTTAGCTTGTGATATTACCATCGCCAAAAAAAGTGCTAGTTTTATTCAAGCTTTCTCTAAAATTGGTTTAATTCCTGATTCAGGTGGAACATTTTTTCTTCCTAGAATAATCGGTTCTCAAAAAGCACTAGCTTTAATGATGACAGGAGATAAAATCACTGCAGATCAAGCAGATCAAATGAATATGATTTATAAAGCGGTTGAAGATGAAACGTTTTTAGAAGAGGTTTCATCTTTTGCTAATCAATTAGCTCAAATGCCAACAAAAGGTTTGGGATTAACAAAAAAAGCAGTGAATTTAAGTTTCACAAACAACTTGACTCAGCAATTAGCAGTTGAAGAAGAATTGCAAACAATCGCTGGACAAACACATGATTTTAATGAAGGTGTTCAAGCATTCTTAGAAAAAAGAAAACCAGTATTTACAGGTAAATAATTATAACTATGATCGAAATTGGAGTTTTAGGCGCTGGAACAATGGGTTCTGGTATTGCACAAGTAGCTGCTCAAGCAGGTCATGTTGTACATTTAGTAGATGTGAATGAATCTGCTGTTCAAAATGCAAAAAGAAATTTAGAAGCTGTATTAAGCAAATTAGTTGAAAAAGGAAAAATTTCAGCTGATGAGCATACTGCTATTTTAGGTAGAATTAATTATAGTTCTGATATATTATCTTTTCAAAATTGTGGTTTAATTATCGAAGCAATTATTGAAAAAATAGAAGTAAAACATAAAGTTTTTGAACAATTAGAAGGTGTTGTTTCTAAAGAATGTATTTTAGCAAGTAACACTTCTTCCCTATCCATTGCTTCTATTGGATCGGTACTTGAAAAATCAGATAGAATTATTGGAATTCATTTCTTTAATCCAGCTCCATTAATGCCGTTGGTTGAAATTATTCCTTCTGTTCAAACAAGCAATCAAACATTAGAAACAGCTAAGAATTTAATTGCTTCTTGGAAAAAAACAGTTTGTATTTGTAAAGATACTCCTGGATTTATAGTAAATAGAGTTGCAAGACCTTTTTACGGTGAAGCACTTCGCATTTATGAAGAAGGAATTGCTGATTTTGCTACTATTGATTGGGCAATGACTTCTATTGGCGGATTCAAAATGGGACCTTTTACATTAATGGATTACATTGGAAATGATGTAAATTATGCTGTGACTGAATCTGTATTTTCTGCATTTTATTACGATCCTAGATTCAAACCGTCTTTCACTCAAAAAAGACATTCAGAAGCAGGTTTTTATGGCAGAAAATCTGGTAGAGGATACTATAATTATGCTGA
>CALPUT020000020.1 GCA_943326825.2 Chryseobacterium gleum
GCATAAAATAATGTCACACCTAAAGCATAAATATCAGAACGATGATCAATTGATTTATCACCCTTCACTTGTTCTGGACTCATATAGGCTGGTGTTCCCATCTGAGTTCCTGTTTGCGTCATTTCATTCCCTTGTCCAAATAATTTTGCTATCCCAAAATCAAGGATTTTTACTGTTCCACGAGCATCAATAAAAATATTCGAAGGTTTTATGTCTCGGTGAACAATACCTTGATTATGAGCGTATTTAAAAGCATCAAGTATTTGAATAAAAAGTGGTTTAAATTCTTCAAAAGTCAATGCTCCTTTTTCTTTTACAAGGTCACTCAAATCGCTGCCTTCGAGTAATTCCATAACAATAGCCAACCCTTCATCCGAATCTTCAAAGTCTAATACCTTTGTAATATTGGGATGATCTAAAGAAGCCATAAAAGCTGCTTCATTTCTAAATCGTTGTCTAAACTGATCATTTTTAGAAAGCATCGGATTCAATACTTTAACAGCTGCTTTTGTTCCTAAAAACAAATGTGTTCCTTCATAAACAGAAGCCATACCACCTTCTCCAATGTATTTGGTCAAGGTATACTTCCCTATTTTAGTATTTAATAATTCCATACTTTATTTAATTAATTTTAATTCTACCCTTCTATTCAATGCGCGATTTGCTTCTGAATTATTATCAACTACTGGTTTAGAATAACCAAATCCTATAACAACAAGCATTGATGCATCAACTCCTTTTGATATTAAATAATTTGCAACTGATCGAGCTCTATAATCTGATAAACCTAAATTGTAAGCCGCTTCTCCAATATTATCAGTATGTCCAGAGATTTCAATTTTCACTCCTTCCAATTTGGCACGTTTTAAAATTTCAGCTACCCGATTCAATTCACTGAAACTTTCTGATTTTAAATCATATTTAGCTGTTTCAAAAAAGAGATTATTTATTTTAACACTTCTCTGATTATTAATCATTTCATCATAGGAAACAACATCTACATTCACATTGATCTCTTCCATTGTTTCTTTATTCCTTAAATCAACATTATTTGAGGCAGGGAAATAAGATGGATGATCAACAAAATAACCATAGTTTTTTCCGGTAGGCAAAACAATAAAATAACTACCATCAACTGGATTAGAACGCGCTTGACCAATCTGCTCACCAGTATTTAAATCTTCCCAAAGAATATTTGCTTCAATTGGTTTTTTATTTAAATCGACTATAGTACCTGAAATGGTGCTAACAACTTGAGGTCTCAACTCTAATGGCAAAACAAATTCAAATATATCTGAATTGGATTGACGCAATGAAAAATTGAAAATCTTATTCGAAGCTTGAGCAAAAGCATTTCCTAATTCATTTGACGTTTCTGCATGAAAAAATTGACCACCTGTTTTCTGCGCAATGAACTGCAAGTCTTCATATGCTTTACTGTACTCATCAACTTGTAATGCAATGGTATAAACGCGATTAAATAATTTGTTAAGCTTAAGTTCTTTCATTAATTGATCCATTGACATACAACTTGTAGCATCCCCATCAGACATTAAAATAATCGACTTATTTTTACTTGCCACAGCTCCTGAATTTTTCAAATAGTAAGTAGCACTATAAAGCGCCTCATACATTGGGGTTGCCCCAAGAGGATTCAAATTAGCGATAAAATCAGTTAAATCACGAGCATCTGTTGTAAATTCACGGTACTGCGAAATAGGTTCGTAACATTCTCCTTCGAATGCAAAGATGGCTACTTCCGTATTGTTTTCTAAAGCATTTAAACAAACTTCAGTTGCAGCTTTTCTCATAGCTTCAATCTTTGAACCGTCCATACTTCCCGAAATATCTAATAATAACACTAAACTAGAAGGGGCTATCGCTTGATTTTTTGCCGCATAAAACACATGCTTCCCATCCGTAGAAAATTTGAATCCCCAATCATTTCCTGTTGTATTGATTTCTTTTCCTAAGTTCAATGGCTTCGTCCATGATTGAAAGTTGGATTCTACCACTATACTTGATTTGAACACATCCATTCGACCAAAACCTGTATGACCATCACTTGAAAAATATAGTGTTTTTCCATCAGGATGAATATATGGTCCTCGCTCTGAATAGGGCGTATTAATGTTTTCGCCTAAGTTTAACGGTTCTGACCAATTACCATCATTTTTTAAATGACATACATAAATATCGGTAGGGTAATTATCATCTCCATGATAAGCCAATGTGTTATCAGTATAAATATTCATACCACCTGGGCGAGAACTTACGAATATTAACGTCTTACCATCAGCAGAAAGCATTGCATCACCTTCATAATAAGGAGTATTTATTGGGTCTGGTAATCGTTCAGTCTCAGACCAAGAACCATCCTTTTGTAATCTGGAAATTTGTATATCGCCCCCATTTTCATTTGTCCATAAAAACATAGTATTACCATCAGCACTAACTGATAAAGGTGCTTCATTTCCATCGTAAGTAGACAAAGAAGGAACAATTCCCTTTGTAATAAATTGTTGTTTTTGATTTGTTGCGTCAAAAACATCTTCCCCTCCATAATTATCTTTACGATCTTTTCCACAGAAATAGAGTTTTTTACCATCAATACTTGGAACTGGAGCATATTCATCCGTAATTGTATTTATTCCTTTAACAGGCTGAACCTGTACTATCATTTCTTGGTGATTTAATAAATTAATTAACTCACTAACTTTATTTTCTTCCTGGTTATTAAACAATTCTTCAAATCTTTGTAATTGAGTAATTGCCTCTGTCCAATTTTTAGTTTTTATCTGATATTCAATTAATCTTTGAAGTGCAACAAAAGCAATGTCATTTGGTGCCATTTGTTGAATAAAATTTTCATATTCACTGATGTTATAATCTGAAACTCCAATTTTCAAAAATAATTTGTCTACCTGTACAATACCTCTTCTGTATTCTTCTAATTCTTGGAGGTGTGAATTATCTATATAATCTCCAAATTCGTTTTTAAAATAATTGAATGAATTTAAGCACCCATCAAATAAATATAAGTTCATCAATCGATCTTGATAACTCGAAAAATCCTTTAATTTATCACTATGCATTACTAAATATTTCAATCCTATCAAGTCACGCATCCTAAGTGAAATGGATGTAATACTATCTATTGCTTGATCATAAAACTCACTTGCCTCATTTTTTGAACAAAAGCGAATGTATCCTTCAATTGTTCCATCTGTTTGTTCCCGAAATAGTAGTCTGTTTTTTTCAAATTCAGCTTCATTTCTTAAATGTGTATTTGGATATTTTGATAAAAACTGAATAATTGCAGTTGATTTATCAATATTTTTTGCGTTTTCAAAAGCTCGCTCGTCTCTTAAAACAATTGCCTCTGGCCGTTGTATAGCGTTGGGATATGTTGCAATAAAATAGATATACGACTCTTCTGTATTTAACGTTTTTGCTTCATTAAATGCAAGTTCATCTCTGCGTAAAATTGCAATTTCCATTTGACCTTTAGCTTCTTTATAAACATCTATGAAATGTTGAAAAGAGGCAATACTATTTAACGATTTTGCAATTTCTAGTCCAAAATCAATTGATTCATTCCTGTAATACAAAATCGAATCTGGAACAATCCCTTTTTTTTTACATTTTCCGTACTCCTTTTCATTTAATAAATAAAAGGCTGTTAATGCGTTATTAAAATTTGAATATGCCAATTCTGGATTAAATTTGGAATACGCTTTTGTATTTAATAATAAACCTTGGACATAAAAAGCACGACAACTAGATGGATTTTTAGAAAATTGTTTTGCTAATGAAGATTCTAGTTTTTCAAATTTTTGCTTTCTAATTAATTTTACTTCTCTCGGTTGAGAATATACTAAATGAGAAAAAAGAATAAAAATTACAACAACTAATTGATTTAAAAAGTTGCTGGTTTTATTCCCTAACTGGTTCAATATTTGTAATTTTTTTATCAAGTTAATTAATTTATTTGAAGATTTAATACGTAAAACATAATAAGAATAGCCAGATAAATCAATATTATATCTTTGTTTTCAAAAATGAACGTTTTAAGATCATACTTTTCTTTTACTTCAGCATCAAAAGGATTTTTAATTGCTGCTTTACCCAAAAAATGCTGCTCCCAATCAAAAAATTGTTCATCACCAAATGAAACAATATCTCCTTTACACAATAAAACAGGCTCAGAAATACGCTTTGAATTGACAAACGTTCCATAACTTGAATTGAGATCAGTTAAAAAAACATTTAACTGTGGATCAACGAAAAATTCTGCATGAATGCGAGAAACTGTAATGTGATTTAATACAATTTCGCATTCATCATAACGCCCTAATTTATATTGTTTAGCAATCCCCATTTTAATTATTTATGATAACATTCCTATAAAAATCATTTTATTCTCATTGAATCTTTTCGCTTTAACGCAATGTAAATACCTATGAAAAATAAAAAAGTTAATGTCCCTAAAGCTAATAAATCCAATTGCATAGAATAAGCCCAATCGTCTCCAAAAGTCTTTTCATAATTATCATGGAAACAATCTTTTAATTGTTCGATTGAGTTATGAGTTTCCCATTTAGTAGATATTTTTTGAGGAGTATCTGTTGCTGTTGATTGAATTTCTGCACTCTGTGGGGGGGGCATTTTAATAATTGGAACTTCAATTCGAACATTTTCTTGAACGTTACAGAATCCCTCATTTCCCCATCGCGATAACATTAAATAACTTAACATTTCCACTAATGGTGATGATATTTTAGCCACAACTCCTGCTAACATGATTTGTGGTATAAGTGCAATTGGAACTAATGTCATTACTTTTTCAGTTGTAGAGACGATAGCAGAAAGTAGTAATCCCATCATTGATGCTGCCAATGATACAAAAAGCATCCATGAAAATGTTTGAACAGGTGAATCCCATGTTGGATTTGAACTAGAAAAATTCAATGTTATAATTAAAGTAAATAACAACGATTGTATCGCTGCAAACGTACCAAGAACTGTTATTTTAGATAACATATATGCAAGAATTCCTTGATTGAACATACGTTCTCGCTTGTAAATAGGCGCTTCACCTACAATTTCTCTCGCTGCATTATTCGTTCCAAACCAAACTCCACTTACCGCTAATAAGAATGGAACTGCTGGAGAAATCGATTGAAAAATTAAACAAATTAAACCAGCTATAATTGGAGCTTGACCTACTAAAACTAGCGTATTTACTCGGTCATTCAATTTGATATTAAAATAACGAATAGTAAGCCACCAATACTGATGAAAGAAATTGGCGTGTCTAGAGTTTTGCTTTTCTTTAGGTGGCTGCATAGTCCCTAAAGCAGGATGATTCTGTTTATGATTATTAATCCATTGAGTTGCTTGAGGTAAAGCTAGCTGTGCATAAACTTTTATTGTGTCTTCAACTTTGAAATGATTCAGATATGAACTTGTTTCTCCTTGAAATACTTTATGGCCTCCTTCTGCCATGAAAATTACATTATCCATGTAATTCAAATCTTCAGGTTTATGAGTTACCATAATAACCGTAGTGCCTTTATTGGAAAGATTACGAAGAATTTGTAAAAATTCTTCAATCGTTTGAGGATCTAATGGTGACGTAGGCTCATCTAGGAACAGAATCAATGGATCTGTCAAAATTTCAACTGCGATTGATACTCTTTTACGTTGACCACCACTAATTTTACCTACAAGGTTTTGTCGAATGTGTTCAATGTTTAAATCTTTAAGTACTTGTTCAATTTTTTGATTGATAAATGTTGTATCACTATGCTCTAATCTAAGTTTAGCTGCGTAATATAAAGACTGTTCAACCGTTAATTCACGATGAACAATATCATCTTGTGGAACATATCCAATCTGAGTTTTAAGATAATCGTAATTTTCATTTAATTCTAAACCACTAATATAAACTCTTCCACTACTTGGAGGAGAATCACCATTAAGCGCTTTCAGTAAAGTTGATTTCCCACAACCCGAAGGTCCCATTACGGCTAATAAAGTCTTAGAAGGGATTTCAAAACTACATTCATGTAAACCAATTTTACCGTTATCAAATTGTTTAACAATACGTTCTGTTCGGATAGCAACTTCCTGAGTTAAATCTTTTACTTTACCACTTAAACTTAATTGAAAACGACCAATGATGATAGTATCATTTTGTGTCACTTTCATTGAACCATTAACTCGTTTACCATTTACATAGGTTCCATTCAAAGAACCTAAATCAGTAATAACAAACTCATTAGCCCCTTTCTTTTCAATTGTGGCATGATTTCTACTAATGGATTCGTGCCCTAAGAACACATCACAATCTGGATTTCTTCCTACAGTTAATAATTTTTTTCCATTAAACTTTTCAAGTATATTCGTAGTTGAAAAATTGTTATCTCCCGTATTTTTGGCACTAGAAGAACGTTGAACTTTCGCCATTTCATAATTATCTGGATTAAAAACAAGCTCAACACCTGCTGGTCCAGAGAAATACAATTTATCAGTTTGACGAACTTGGTATGGCACACCTGGTTCAATTCTTCTATCATTCAAAAATGTACCATTTCGGCTATTTAAATCAATGATATGTAAGTTGCTATTTACGTCAAAAATAAATTGTGCATGTTCACTTGAAATAACATTATTATTCAAACAAATATGTGCACTACTTGAACGACCTACAACAACTTCAGAAGCCTGACCATGAAGGAATGCAAATTTTACAAGTAATTTTCCTTCACTTATAAAACCTAATTTAAGTTTATTAATTTCACTCATAATCTTTTAAAATGGTAATTTTCCTTGAAAATGGTTCTACTCTAAATTTTTGTTTGATTGGTATTTTTATTTCTCGACCTTTTATTGCAATTAATGCATAACCATCTAGAAAATAATCTAATTTACCATTTAATACTTTTGTAAATCCTATTATTGCAGAAGAGACATTATCAATTACTACTTCACCTTGAATTGGTTCGGATACATTATAAGCTATTTCTTTATTTATTTCAAATCGCCAATCTGCAACTTGATTTTTTTTTGAATCATCATCATAAATTTGATAGCTCATGTTTTTTAATTCCAATGGTAAATTCAAGGTGTTTTTAAATTCAAATGCTACATTAAATGTACTTTCTTTTAATGATGCCTTGACTAATTTTACAGAGTTCATTTTTAATCCTTCTCCATCCATGGATTGAGTAACCAAAGCATTTACAAATTCATTTGTTTTAAGCCAAGTTGGAATTAATTTATGTGAACGAATCCCAAAAAAAGTGAATTTGCCTAATAAATCAATATTGATTAAAATTGAGTCTGATAATAAAATATCTCTAAGGTCATTTTTCATAGAATCTGGATAAAAATCCATTTCTACAGGAAAATCTGAAAGAGCCTTTCGATGAAATGTAACGGATTCACTTGAATTACCAACAGCTATAATATGATCTTTGTAAAGCATTTTAAATTCAATTTCTTTTCCGTTTATCGAAAACCAATTTGAATTATAGATACCTACATTTACTGAAGCTTTAAACACACCATTTTCAAATGAATTAATATCAAAAGAATTTATTTTTTTAAATTCTGGATATGAAATTGTTTGCGCAATAATAAATCCAACAAAAAAAATTGTGATAAAAACAATAAATATTTTTGATTTAAATATTTTTTTCATGTGTATAATTTATTATTTCAAATGATACTTATTTTAGATTATTCCTCGACTGATTTGCAATCAAAATCATAATTTTTCAAAATATGCTCACGCGAACATATTGCACGTTTTTCAGAATACGGATGAGAACGCATTAAATTATCTAAAGCATCAAACTTTCCCTCATCAAATTCTTTTTGCATTCGCTTCCATAAATCAATATTAACACAACCATTATAGCCAGCAGCAATCGCCAAGTCAATACCAGTCATATCACAATGCGTTTCTTTTTTTTGGCCAAAAGAAATAGTTGCTATTTCCGCAAGTGCTTCACCTTCAGCTGAAATTAATCTTTCTTTCTGTAAATGTTCTTTTATATGACCTAATTCATTATGATTGATTTCATGTCCTATAACACAAGCCAACTCATCATTCGTTTTACAGAAGTTATACATTTTAGTTGTAACAAATATCTTTGCTCCTGCTGTAAAAGCATTCAATTCTTCTGATTCAATTAAATATATTTTATAATGAAATCCTTTTGGAGCTTTAATTTGATCCGTTAAATATTTCATAATTACTCGTAAATTCTCAATTTTAAGTCCTGTTTCAATGAATTTATACTCATTCCTGCAATCAATTAGTAATTGATCTCCTACTTCCTCTTCTTCTTTAACAGTAACTTCTCCACCAAAGGAATTCGTCACCTCTCGATCAACACTTTCTAATACGTTAATAATTTCAGTTGTTCCCATATCATTTTCATCATCTAAACAACTGAAATCATAATTTATTTTTTCCTCTTTTTTTATTTTGTCTGGCTGATTATTTTTATCATTCGGCTTATCATTGTCAACAACTGCTGGTTTACCATCACTTATAACGTATTCATTAATAATGAAAAATATTCCTACTAAACCAATAATTATAAAAAGTGTTATCAATATCGTTTTTGGCGTACTATTCATTTTTTTATTCGTACTGTATTGATTTTGTTGTAAAGCAGGCTCATTGGCTTCTGTTCCTGATGTATAACTAGCTTTGCTTCCACCAGTTTGCTCATATGAATTAAAGTTTCTCCATCGCAAAGGAACATCCAAACCAGGTTTCACTATATCATTTAGTTCAAGTTGAACCGAACCAGTAACTCTACGACCATTTACATAGGTTCCATTTACAGAATTTTTATCTGTCAAAAAGACATTTCCTTCTCCATCGTAAAATAATTCACAATGATAACGTGATATTGATGAGTGAGTTAAGACAATATCATTGTCTTTTGCACGTCCAACTTTTACAATTTTAAAATTCATATAAATTGAATAATATCTAATTGAAACGCTTCACAAGTCTGATAGCGTTCTTTTTTATTTTTATGTGTTGCCTTTCTAAAAATTCGATTAATTTCTTCTTCATTCGCTTGATCCAATGAATTATTCGGTTCGATATGGGGCATTTTATTTACTTTAATCGCTTGGAATAATTCTTCACGTGTTTGACTTGCGTGAAAAGGTAAAGATCCTGTTAGCAATTCATACATAGTTATTCCTGTAGAATAAATATCTGATTGAAAATCCACTTCTTTATCTTCTACCTGCTCAGGACTCATGTATGCAGGGCTTCCAATTGGTTTGTCAATTTGTGTAGATTTTTCATCTTTTGAAATACCAAAGTCAACTAATTTCACTGAATTTGAAGAAGATAACATAATATTTGATGGTTTAATATCTAGATGAATCAACTTGCGATCATGAACATAACTCAAAGCACTTAGTACTTCATTTAACAATAAAGCTACATTTTGAAAAGGTAATGGTCCAGTAACAGTGGTCATGTGATCATATAAATTCTTACCTTCTACATATTCCATGACCAAGTAATGATTTTCATTTGTTATTATGAAATCTTTCAACTTAACAATATTAGGATGATCCATGTACAAATACTGATTCGCTTCTTCAATGAACTTATTTCTTACAAAATCACTTTTAAACATATTAGCTTTTAGCTCTTTAACAGCCACAGGCAGACCAGTATATAAATCTACACCTAAATAAACAGTGGCTGTTCCACCACTGTTTAGTACCTGTATAAGCTCTATGTTATTGATTTGTTTCATTTAGCCATTTTAGGGATTTTAAGTTTCATTCCTACAGCAATTTTATCTGCTGATAGATCTGCCTTTTGTTTATCCGTCAATTTACTGCTGTTATCTTCTACATTAAAATCTTTTAATGCTTCAACGGTTAATCCTGGTGAAACTTTGATATATGATTCAACAATCTTTAAAAGGGTTTCTTTCTCTTTAACAGTATGTGTTTTAATTATTTGATCATCCTGTTTTTGTGGTTTAACCATTTCTTTCTTATCCGTATTATCTTGTTTATTTACTTCTTTATGATCAGCTGATTTAGTCTGAACTTCCTTTAAATTAATTTTATTTTCAATAGTTGCTATATCATCAATTACATTTCCTTTTATCGATATTCGAAGGCTATCAGATTTACATTTAATATTAACAATAGTATCATTTTCTAATTCAACAGTATCACCTATTTGAATATTTTCACAATCTGTTGCACTTTGCAATGTTTCAAGAGTGTGCTTTTTGTAAATTTTTATTTCTTTAACATCCTCTTTACCTGTCAAGACAAATACTGCAAAAATTGCCCCAACGATTACAACACCACCAGCAATGAAATATGGGAGTTTACTTTTCTTAGGAGTACTCAATTTAGCTCCACCACCAAATTGCTGCGTAGATGTCATATCCATCATTTTTGGTTTCGGATTGAAATGCACAAAACGAGAACTACTATGAGCGCTTTCTTCAATAAGAACTAATGATGCAGTAATATTATCATGACCACCTCCATTCAAGGCAGCGGTAATAAGATTTTCAGAAGTTACCATTAAATTATCTTCTTGCATGATTCGTTCAATGTCTCGGTCTTTCACCATTCCATTTAAACCATCGGAACAAAGCAAGAACATATCACCTGCTTTTGGTAAAATTGGAGACTGACTGATTGTTGCTTTAACCGAAGGAGCAATTCCTAAGGCTTGCAAAATTTGATTTTTATTAGGATGATTTTCCGCATCCTCATCATCAATTACACCAGAGTCAACTAACGTTTGAACAAACGAATGATCTTTTGTAATACGATTCAATTTTTCATTTGATCTTAAATAGATTCTTGAATCACCAACATGTCCTATAAAACACTCTTCGCCTCGAACTAATAATACAACAGCCGTTGTTCCCATTCCTTTCAAGCTAGGATTACTCAAAGCTGAAGCATAAATTTGCTCATTTGCAAATGAAAGTGCGTGATCAATTGCTTGAATTACATTATCATAAACTTCACGTTGGAAGTATTCAATAATACTATTTACAGCAATTGTTGAAGCTTGTGCCCCTCCAACATGTCCACCCATTCCATCACAAACGACAAATAAATGACCGTTAGGAGTAAGTGCTTCACCTAAATTATCTTCGTTAGCGCTTCTAACTTTACCAACGTTGGTTAATGATTTACTACTGTATTTCATACGCTTTATATTTTCTTTTTAAATGTGAAATGTCAATGTTATTTCTCCTACTTGAATACAATCACCATGTTTTAATTCGATTTCTGTAACTTTAAAATCATTTACAAGAATTCCATTAGAACTTCCTAAATCTCGAATAGTATAAACATAATTTTTGAAGAAGAGTTGAAAGTGATTTCTAGAAACTGTTGGATGGTTGATGGTCCAAACATTGGAATCATCTCTACCTACTGTTAATCGAGGTGTTTGAATTTGATAGCTACCTGTTTCATTTCCAAAACGAAACTCAAACCAAGGAAAATTTCCCCTTTCCAACATTTTTTGAAGTTGAATTTCATCTTCTTGGGATTGGGCTTGGATTTGTTTTTCTCTTAAAGCTGCTTCTGATTCTCTACGCTCTTCCTCTTTCATTCGTTGAAGCTCCATCTCTTGCTGAGACAACTTTTGCTCTGCTACACGCTGATGTTGCTCCATTTCAGAAAACTCTTTTTTCCTTTGTAACTCGAGTTCTTCTTTTTTCAATTTGTTCTTTTTGTTCATCATTACAATGACCAAAATAATTCCAATGAATAGAACGAAAATAATAATTGAAATTAAAATATTATCTTTAATTAACTCGATAATATTTTTTGAAGGCACTGGTAAACTAAATCCAGATTGGCCATCTTTCGAGTCAATCTTTACAGTATGATTTTTACCATCTTTTTCAAACGTAGAAGTATAGGTAAATGGATAATAAAGCCCTGCATGACGATTTTCCAAATCAGTTAAAAAAGTAGCAACTTCTTTTGAAATAAGCTTCACATCATTCGTTTGCTCTGTAATATAACGTCCGTACGTTTGAGAGCATAGCTCTTCTATATCGTAATATTTACTTTTCTTGAAATACGTTACTCCGTAAATTGGAATATTCATTCTTCTTGAGCGCGGACCAGGTAATTCACCAGCCAACTCGAGTGGCATTGAGCGATCATCTGAAAGTACAAACAATGCTGTTGGCAGTGATAAATTTTGAGATTCTAATAAATTCAAGGCCTCATTGATAGCAATATGAGTTTGCACTCGTCCTTCATACTCAATCCGCTTATTATCTTGAATTTTGTCAATTCGAGCTAACAAATTTTGAACGTTATCCGTAAAATTAAATTTGGAAGGGAACAGAATTTTTTTTTCAATAAGACAACTAAATCCAACAATCTCAACCTTATCTCCCGATTTGATAGCGCCATTTTTAAAGGCTCCAGTTAAAACATCTTTATACCATTGAATTTCTGCTTTGTTAGCAGAATTTCGAATTAAAAAAAGGATTGCTTTATTTTGAGCAACTGAATCTACTTTCTGAAAAGATTCAAATTTAACTTTTACAGATTGATCATCTTCAAAAAATTGAATTCCTTCTGTTTTTATACCTTCAGGATCGCGCACCCATAATTTCCCTTTTACTTCTGGATAATTATTAGTTGAAATTCCTCTAACATCTACCTCGTTCTTTTGAGTAAACGAAGTGTTTGAATTAATTAAAAATACAACTAATAATAACAGAAAACGCAGGTAATATTCGTTTTTTTTAACTAGTTTTTTCATAGATAATAGATTAGATTTTTTCAATAATTTCACTGCATTTAAAGATGAAAATAGTATTAGCCAATTTGACAATATCTCCATCATTCAATGGATACGCTTTTTCAATTTCTAATTCTTCATCGTTCACAAACGTTCCATTTGCTGCCATTTCATCTTTTATATAAAACTTGCCTTTTTTATACAATATATTTGCATGTTTCCCTGAAATCGTAGTGTCTTTTGTAATTGTTATAGAATTTCCTGGATCACGGCCAATTGTGTTATTTCCTTCATAAATTCTATAGTCAACACCCATTGGATCTAATGTATATGATAAAATCCAACCAACTATTCTTCTTGCCGAACGAGGAACTGAGTCAATAGAAGCATTTCCTGCGGAAGAGGTAGAATCTTCATCAGAAACTCCTGCAATGAAAGTTCTATTTAAATCTCTTTTTGGTTGTCCCGCAGCTGGAGCGTTTCCGCTACCAAAAACTTTTGTTTGATCTGAACCTGCATTATTACTTTGGTTTCCAAAAACTTCCGTTTTAACATTGTCTGAACCAGCTGAAGTCATTCCCCCGCCTGCAACAATTGTTTTATTCAAATCATTTCCTCCTGAATTATTATTTGATGCTCCTGCTCCACCTGGACAGTATGGACAAGCATTTAAATCTTCTTTATAGAAATGTCCATTGTCACATTTTTTAAACCCATTCATATTGCGTTATTTTTTTATTATTTAATACATCGGACATAAAGCCCATAATTACTATTCTTTTCTTCTATTGTTTTTTCTAATATAAATGGATCATCATTAATTTCTGTGATGACCATCATTTCTATTTTCTTTTGTTCTATACTATGCGTCCAATAATAAACTTTATTAGCAAAATACCACTCCTTACTATCATCTAATCTAAATCCAAATGGCTTTATGTTCATTCCATATTTATCTATACCTAAAATTTTCCATTTAGGTAATCTTAAATCGTCTGAATCTTTAGATTTTAGCAACATGGCACTCTTTAACGTTTCAGAATCCAAAAACTTAATTAACTCTTCAATATCTGCTTTGCTTGGAACTCTCATTCCGATAGGAGCCAATTTTCCTGTTTCAATTGCATGGTAATTATATAAATAACCATAAGTCCCTAAAGAATCATTTTTATGAATACAATATGCTGGCTCATTTATACGAAATAAAGAATCCCATTTTACTCTTGTATCAGCTAAGAAAATAGGAGTTCCGTCATTCAACTTAGTTACTTTCAAATTATCGTTATCCCATTTTTGGCTTCCAATAAGAAGCAATTTGTTGTCTGCATTATATCTATTTATAATGTTTGACAAGCTATCATTACTTTTTGACAAGCTATGACTTAAAGAAAGAAGTGAATCTGCTTTTTTTTCAATCAACTTTAAATTAGCTTCAGTAGCAACTAATTTCTGATTTAATTCTAAACATTTCTTATCAATCTTTTGAGAAAGCAACGTATTGGAAATTAAAATTAGAATAAGACTTAAAATATTTTTCATTTTATTCATTTTCATCACTGCAATCTGAACAATCACATGATCCGTCACTAATCCATTCCATATCAATACCATAATCACTCGTTCCATTTTTATTACAGCCAAAGAAATCTTTTTTACAATTCCCACAATTCCAAGTTATATTGTATTGCGTTTCATACGATGTACTTCCGCAATAAGGACAAACCGTTTTATATGTTGTTGATTCTTCAACATATTCTTCTTCATAATTGTATCCAGGGCAACCAAGATTTTCTGGATCTCCCTGCTCATCTGGACATTGATCATCCTTATCTAATACACCATCTTCATCCGAATCAGGCCAAGGACATCCACCATTTTCAACAGGACCGGGTTCGTTCATACATTGATCGGAATCATCTAAAACACCATCTAAATCAGTATCAGCAATAGGACAACCGCTATTTGAATAATCTCCCATTTCATTTGGGCACATATCATTTGAATCATTCAATCCATCACCATCAGAGTCTCTAAAATTGAGGAAATAAATCAAACCTATACTCATTATTAAAGAAAAGATAAATCCAATAATACCTAATACTATACCTACTTTTGATAATCCACTGGAAGATTTTAACTCTTCATTTTTTCTAATATTGGAAAGCCCTATTATACCAAAAATAATTGCTACAATACAAATTAATAAACCTACAAAACTAACAAATGGGATAATTGAAAATATTAGTCCAATTATACCTAATATTAGTCCTGCAATAGCAGAATTATTTTTTATTGGCGGAATCTGATCACTATTATTTTTATTGTTTTCAACTAATTTTGAGTCGGATTTAGTCGCAACTTGTAATTTAGAATTAATTGCATCTAAAAATTCTTCACAATTTTGAAATCTATCATCTGGATCCTTTGCTAAAGCTTTCTTCAATACTGAAGATAAATAAGCAGGGATTCCGGGATAAATTTCTTGAGGTGGAGGTAAATCTTCTTTTACAATTTTTGAATATACCTCATATTCAGTTGTTAATCCATTGTATGGATTAACACCAGTTAACATTTGATAAAATGTTACACCTAATGAATAAATATCTGATCGAACATCTACTTTTTTACCTTGAACTTGCTCAGGTGACATATAGTAAACTGTTCCCATTTGAGTTCCAGTTTTCGTCAGATTATGATTGCTATCCCCTAACAATCGTGCAATTCCAAAATCAAGAATTTTTACTTCATCATCATTTGTAATAATGACATTAGCAGGTTTAATATCACGATGAATTATTCCTTGTTGATGGGCATAACTAAATGCTTCAAGAATTCCTTTCATGATAGGAACTGCTCTTTCTTCTGGCATTGGTCCGGTAACATCCCTGATAAACTCGTCTAAAGGATTACCTTTTACATATTCCATTATTAAAAACATTCCTGACTCATCTTCATAGTAGTCAAAAAGGCCAACAATATTTGGATGTTGTAATCTTGCTAAAGTTGAGGCTTCATTTTTAAATCTTTGTTTAACCTCATTGTTAGACATAAATTGAGGTAACAATGATTTTATAGCAACGGTTCTTTCGACTTGAGTATGTTTCCCTAAAAACACACTTCCCATTCCACCTTCACCAATAAGTGATATTATTTCGTAGTTAAGTATTGATTTTCCAATCATGAATAGTGATTTTGTAGTAAATAATGTATAAAAATATAATATTTATCTTATATAATTCAAACATTATTAAAAAACTAACACATAAATGATA